>UQRJ01000179.1 GCA_900543345.1 uncultured Sporolactobacillus sp.
CGAGATGTCTTAGGGTCTCGTGGGCTCGGAGATGTGTATAAGAGACAGGGCGGGAGCGGCGAAAGAAATGATCGGTTCATTGACGGAGATGACAGTCACGAGTGTCGTACCCGGTTAATCCAAGCAACTCCCTAGGATTGTGGGCCGGCACGTTTGTCATCGTGCCGGAGAACCGTTACCCCTTTTAAAAGGGATCGGGAAAAGTTTGCCGCAAACCGTGAGTCATATTGTCATTGCGGTATATTCACCATACTGTAGATTAACGAAACGAAACGGGACGGGGAGCAATAATCATGAAGAGAAGGTTGTTTAAAATGGGAAGTAGGTTGGGGACGACTTATCCTAAAGAAATCCTGGAACATCTGCCTGCGAAAGATGGCGCTGATATTACTTTTGAAAAGCTAACAGATGGCTCTGTGAAAATCAGCAAACGACAACCTGTTACTCATAGTTACCTTTAATGACGAAAAACGAGCCGCGGATCGTTCCGGCGAGTTTCGACTTCTGCCGGGCGAACTTGAACTTTCCCTCTAATTCCTGCGGGACCGCCATTCCCGCGGACAGTTTGAAACCGACGGCTCGCCGTTTCGGATTGTCGACCGGATACATCACGTTCACGGCAAGGCCGTTCTCATAAAAGACATAGGCAAACTTGATATTCTCCACTTGAAAGCGCGCAGTTTCCAGCGGTTGGGCCGCAAATTTAAGCCCACGTTCCGCTTGTAAAATCTGGTTCACGTAATCCAGTGTCTCCCGGCTCTCGGCTGCTGGTACGACCGTCAAAGCGTACGTATACTTGTTCATGAAGTAACGGGCTTCGTTCGCCCGCAGCCCGGCCAGTGCTTCTGCGACCGGAGAAGATTCCAATCCGATGGTTGATACATTTTTAAAATCAACGGTATAGGACATGATCGTTGCTCCTTTTTTAACAAAAGCGATTCGAGAAAAAGCAGTGCGGCACCTTTTTCTCACTTGACTTGTCAGTGCGCTTTTTTAAATTGCTTGAAAAAGCTCAATCTAATAAACAGCCGCTTAAAAATAGGCGCAGAATATAGATTCTCGGCTTCTGTAAAATCGTCCTATTATCTCATAAACAAACCGGCGGCGTCAATTTTTTTAACGTACCTCGTTTCCACTTGCCATTTACAAAAAATCGGTTTGATTTTTGGACCGTTTCGGCTTCTGTTCACGCGTAAAACACGGCTAAAGCCGTGTTTTGTTTTTCGGCGAGCAATAGGCCATATTTCATTTGTAAGCGGCCCGGCATTCGGATAGTTGATCGTTTTATTGCTATCGGTGAGATCGTCCGCATCATGCCCGGGCACCATTTTTAAAATTCACGATTTGTTTTCAACAACTTTTTTCGACAAGTGTGCTCAACCGTAGGTCCTTCGCATATTTTCGATAATCATCTCTGAATGGAGTTAACAAACTGTCTGCCGTATATGCCTAATGGGAAAATCGATGGCAGTAATCTTTGCCGATAACAGGCAGCAAACGATATTTTTTGCAAGTGAGACGTGCAATGGAACTGAAAAATAAAGGCATGATCGTGATCGGTGAAACAGCCAATGCTTGCCGAATGGTTCCCAATGGTTTAATAATTTCATGCTTTGGCTTCTTTGAAATTCTTCTCCTTTATGGTTTCATGCTGATTTTACTGCTCCTTGACCGGCGAAGCGACTTCCTGTGAGGCCGTTTCCGATCTTAATTTTTTGCGGCTGGCCAAAAACAGCATGGGAATCACCGCTACGATGGCAAAGCCAATTGCCCACCAGAACGAAACGTCATATGCATGGGCAAGCGCACGAAGATCAGAGTCGGCGTGGCCTGCCATCTGCCGCTGGGCGACAGTCGCCAGGATAGCTGAGCCGAATGCTCCACCAATGGTCTGGAAAATCCTCGTGGCGATGCTCGCGTGAGGGACCTGCTCTTTCGGAAGGCCGATATAAGCGGACACCATGATCGCGATCAGCAAGCCGCCGAGCCCTGCCCCTCTGATCAGCAGAGCGGCGGCCAGAAGGATTAAATTTGTATCCACACCCGCAAAAGCAAACGGCAGCGTACCAATGGCAATACCCGCGAGGCTCAGCAACACGATGGTACGCGCACCGTTGCGGTCAGCCGCTTTGCCGGCCCAGCTTCTGGTCAGCAGCATGCCGATTCCCTGCGGAATCAACCACAATCCGGCATATAGCGCGCTTGCTCCGCGCACTTCCTGATAATAGAGTGGCAGCATCAGCATGGCCCCGTTCGTAATGATTCCGCACAGAATCAGCAGAACATTGGCAGCGGAAAAATTGGTCAATTTAAACAGCCGCACATTCAGAACCGGTTCCCGTTTTGTCTTCAGCGCATAGATAGCATACAGTGCCATCAAAGCGATGCCGATAATCAGCGGAATATAAACCGCACTACTGTTCAATCCTCCGTGCTTGGCAACTTGCGCAACGCCATAGATCAAAAGGGCAAACGCGGGGGAAAGCAAAAGCATGCCGATCACATCAAGGGATGCTTCTTTTTTTACATGTTTATCGGACGGTATTCCCCACAAAGCTAACGGAATCGCTATGATGCAGATCGGAATGTTGACAAAAAAAATCGCGCGCCAGCTCAAGCCATTGACAATAATTCCTCCTAGTACCGGGCCAAGGATGGGCCCCAACAAAGCAGGAATGCTGACGATGGACATGATCCGCCCAAGGTTGCGGCCGCCGGAAATTTGTACAAGCTCTGTTTGCAATGTCGGCATCAGGAGTCCCGCACCGATTCCCTGGATAACAGCAAAACAGATTAAGCTTTGGATATTCCAGGACAGCACGGCAAGCATGGAACCGGCCAAGAAGATTGCCAAGGAAAAGATATAGGCTCGTTTGCAGCCAAATCGTTTGGCGGCCCAGCCTGAAATTGGGACGGTCAGTCCCATTGCCAAAACGAATCCGGTCGTGATCCACTGCACAATAGAAATGGTTGCTTTCATCTCGATGGCGATGTTATGGATGGCCACATTGACCATCGTCGTATCGAATAATGGCGCAAGCGCACCTACGACGAGAATGATGGCAACCTTAAGTACGATCGGATCGAGTTTTTCTTGTGCCGGTTTTGCAGTTGTTGTCTTCATAAAATAACTCCCTTCATCATAGCCATATTAAGAAACTTATTGTTTCTTAATATGGCTATGATAGGCTAAATGCCGATCTTTGTCAATAGGGTACTTTTAGTTTCTTATTAAGGCAAAGGTGAACTTATTGTGGAAGCTTGGAAGAAATAAAACATGGCTGAATGAAAGAAGGGGCCACATTGCCAACGTCAAAAACGCGCATCTGCGGCCAGAATGGCGGGGGTCCCGAGTACGTCCGGATTGAGATTTTCTTGTGCCGATTTTATGTTTTTATACTCATGAAAACTCCCTTTTTATAATATAAAAAACATTGAGTTTCTTATGGGGGACATGATATGATGAATATGGCTCTTTGTCAATAGGAAACTTGAGTTTTTAATATATATTTTCCTGACAGAGATACGTTTAATTGTTGAGGTTCGGAGGTCAAAAAGATGGCTGAACAAAAAAAGAAGGAGAGGCGCCGCCGCGGCGAAGTGCTAAAAGAAGCGATCCTGCGTGCCGCGTGGGAAGAACTCGCCGAAAACGGCTATACGAAAATGACGATGGAGAGTGTCGCGAAGCGGGCAAGGACCAATAAATCCGTTCTTTATCGCCGCTGGTCCGATAAGTCGGAGCTCGTGATTGCTGTCTTGCGTAAATATTATTTTCCCCAAATCACAAATGAGCTACCCCATACCGGGAACCTGCGTGATGATGTATATGCCTATCTGCATGCGCGAGTTGCACCGCTGAAAGCAATCGGTGCGGAGACGATCAGGGGACTGATGACAGAACCGACCGTGTGGCACATGATCATTGCCTCCATGCCGCAGATTAACCAGAAACCGAGATCGAAGAACAAAATGGCGACGACGATGGCGGCAATTTTAAAAAACGCGGAACGACGCGGTGAAGTCCGCCTTGAAAAACTGACGCCCCGGATCATCGCGTTGCCGGTTGCACTATTGCAATCCGAGCTAATTACAAAACTGGAACCCGTATCTGATAAGGCCATAGCGGAAATTGTTGACGATATTTTTATGCCGCTCATTCGTGCAACGCAGCAATAGTGGGTCGTTTACAACTCCACAATCGAGAAATCAGCAGCACGTCGCCAAACTTTAGCAACATTTTTAGTCATATTCTTGCTGCCTAATGTAGTTCGTCGGAGTAAGTCGGCGATATTCCCAGAAGTCGGCCACTTCGGTGACGGTACGGTGTTTTGATCGTCGCTGGTCAGGCGCCGAATGATCGTAAAACAAAAGCCAGGCAGGGCAATCCACGGGTTACCCTGCCCGGCTTATTTTCCAATAAAGGCAGAGTTCATATTGTGCAAGGATAACCCCCGTGACCGATCATTTCTTTTGGCCTGATCATTCTCACCACTGCAGAGGATCGACCGTTCCACATTTATCGCCAGGCCGCTTGTAAAAGAAAAGTTCCTTTAAATTAGAATGGCCTTAAGATTTCTTCCCTGCTGGAAAGCTTTTGCAGCGATCGGCACTTAATTGCACCTTTCTAAATTGCCGGGGAGTCATACCGACTTTTCGCTTGAATAGCAGGCCGAAGTAGCTGAAACTATTAAAACCCGTCCGACTGGCAATGCTGGATATCGACGCCGTTGTGTCCAGGAGGTATTGCTGCGCCTTTTGGATCCGATAATGGTTCAAATAGTCAATCGGCGTTTCAGCCGTCGTGTTTTTAAAAATGCGAATGCACGTACTTTTGGCAACATGCGCCACATCGGCGATTTGTGCTAAACAAATGGGATCCGGGAAATGCTGCTGAATAAAGGTGATCATCTTTCTGATGAGCTGAGCGTCGCGGGAAACGTGAACGACATAGCTGTGCCCTTGAGCATATTGCGTAATGATCCGCCACTGATCTAATAGATTGGTGAAAATGGACCACTCACTGAGCGGTTGATTCCGCGCAAAAGCCGCTTCTATGATTTTCAGCCGCTTGAAGCAGGAATCGGCCTCCGTTCCGGAAAAAAGGATGTGTGACAATCGTTTGTTTGCTACAATCGGATAAATATATTTCTGATAAATCAACGAATTCGGCGGAGCCATCATCTCGGGCATAAAAGTTAAGGCGTAGTATGCACAGTTTTCTTTGCCGATCGCTTCACCTTGATGGATGACTTCGGAGTTCACAAACAGGACCTCGCCAGCCTGCAGTGTACATGCCGTATCATTCACACGATAACGCATTCGGCCTTCGAGGACGTAGGTCAGCTCAAGCGCGTGATGCCAATGCGCCAGAAACCGCTGTTTCCAGTAGTTTTGAATGGTTTCCTTACCCAGCCGGACTGGAAACATGGCTGTCCCGAAGGATTTGATTTCTTTGTGATTCGCGTCGATTTTAAGCCGTTTATCGCTCACCCTTATTCCTCCGCTCGCAATATTGTTATATTTATTAGCTATATTATGCTATGAAATCATGCGATTTTGCAAAATAATAATAGTTGCAAGGGAGGCGGAGCGATTTGAATGATGAATACCGCAAACGCATGGCCGGCAAGCTGTATGACGCCCACAATCCTGTCTTTATTGAAGAGAAGCGTCAAGCGAACTTATTTCTCAAGGCATACAATGCCGTCGATTATGCAGACGAAGCCAAAAGAAGAAAGCTGCTCGAAGCAAATTTAGGTCATATCGGTGCTTATTCGACAGTCGGCACTCCTTTTCTATGCGATATGGCGTGCAACATCTATCTTGCCGATAAAGTCTCCGTGAATATGAACTGTTCTTTTATGGATTCCAATAAAATTATCATTGACGAAGAAACGATGATCGCGCCGAACGTACAGATTTACACCGGTACGCACCCGATTCAATTCACCGCAAGATTGAACCCCAACTGGCAAAACAATAAAACGCAACATTTCGTTCGCACACGTGCCTTGCCCGTCCATATTCAGCGGGGCTGCTGGTTGGGCGGCGGGGTCATTGTTCTGCCGGGCGTGACGATTGGCGAGGGATCGGTAATAGGCGCCGGAAGTGTCGTGACCCAAAATATCCCGGATCACGTGGTGGCGGTGGGCAATCCTTGCCGTGTCCTGTATCGGATCGACGAAGCCCGCGATTAGCATGACGGCCTGCGATTTGGCCGGGACCGTTGCCCAAATGGTTCCTAAACGACACACTCGGATATGGCAGCTGACAAGCGCGGATCGGACATTGGGAATGGCGTCCGGTGTTTCGGCAGGACGAACAGGTCAGGAAGGCAAGGCGGCCGCAGTCGCGAGCGTT
>UQRJ01000180.1 GCA_900543345.1 uncultured Sporolactobacillus sp.
CAAGGCTATTCGTCGGCAGCGTCAGATGTGTATAAGAGACAGCTACTACACCAATGATTGGGTCAAACATGATTTCCCCAACACGAATGCACACAATTATCGTTGTCACAATACTAACCATTCCAATGTCACCCGCGGATGTAAAAAGTTGACTTGTCACAAACATCATAAAATAAATGCTTAATGTGTTGTAAAAAGCGTCATGACCGAATGTTCCTAACGCGTATGACAAATAACGCTTCAATATGGACTCCTCCCCCAAAATCATCAAATCAATTTATATAAACCATTTTATAAAATGAATTTATATATTTATCAATATTATATCTGTAATCGCTTTCATTTTTCAATACTTTTTTACATCATTATTTGTTTTCACGCCAGATTTGTCATCTGTTCTCAAGCAAAAATGCGTGAATTTAGACAAAGAAAAAACTGACAGTCAATGTGTCAGTATCACAAGAAGTTACCTACCCTTATGTTTATTCTTGGCTTTTTGAACCTTGATAGCCCTGATATAAGCTCTTCTTTCTTCCCTTAGTCGTTTGTTAGTCACCTGTTTTTTCTTTTTTCGCTGTTCGTATTCAGTTTTAAGGGCTTCTTGAGCTTTTGAAGATATCTTACGTTGCTTCATTTCCCTTGCGGCTTCTCTTTGCAGCCGTTTGGGATTCACTCGCTTGGGCCATCTGGCTTGTACCGATATCCCTTGTTGATGATGAGTCGCAATAAAATTCAGCAAATGCCGGTTCACAAAATCCAATACTGCTTGGTTTTTTGGTTCTTTTCCGAAAGTGTAACGGTAGGCGCTCAACGTGCGTCCAGCGACAACCTCTATCAGCGCGACATAGAATTGACCATCATAGTAGACAGTTAACTTCATCATCGGTCCCTCCTTAACTTTTAATCGGAATGACGGACATCCCAAGGAGGGGAAGGATACTGACACCATGTTTCATGATGCATTCGGACTACCAACCGAATCGTGTTTTCTCATTCCACAAGTTATTATACATGATATTATTTTTCCGGTTAATGACCCAGTCCATTTTTAAGGCATAACACCCCCTCGCGGCAGAGGACTTTTCATGCAGCAAAAATTGGTGAGTTCAAATAAGATGGCTCACCCATACATGTTTTATGCAAGCAAAAAGTACAGAGAGTGGGTGTCATTGATGCATTACACGTTGTCACTGGTGAATCAACTGATTTAATAATGGACAAGCTTAAAAGTTATGAGGAGAAAAATGAGGGAATATGAATATATCATTAAAGATGATTTTTTTGTACTGAGTTAAAAGGAGTAGAAACAGCCAAGTCGAAAGAGGAAGCAGGAAAAAATCTTCGTGAATGACACGCAACCGAGTTGGATACGGCCTCAAAACACGTAAAACTGCGCTCACTTGTTTTAATCCCGTAACAAATTTTTAATTGAGGTGGAACTTATGCAGTTTTTAAACAAAGATCATGAGAACCGATTCATGGTCTTAACTAAAAAAGACCATACTTATGACAGAGATAGTGAACGCCAAGCTTTGTTCTTTATAATAGCCGGTGAGCCACAACTTTTTGAAAATGTTGATCAAATATGTAATTTTAGAGATAGAATGATCAAAACATCTGTTTTTAAGAAAAGCGTTATGACCAGTGGGTACAGGTCATGACTCGCACTGGTATTTAATTTATACGGATTTGAGGATCATGATGCCGTTAAAGCTGATGTTTTTAGTATATTTGCTCCGCTTGATGAAGGAAGAAAAAGTCGGCTACTATGGCAATGGCTTGGAGATTTCAACATTCTTATTTTTAACTTCGACTTCCGCGTGCGCGTGTGTCACCCTTCAGAAGAAGATTTTTGCCGCGTAAAATCGTCCCCATTCAGCAGCACTATTTTTGTTCGGAGGAACGCCTGCGTGCCGCTCTGCCTAAACGCGCGACTGCTATTTTGCCGGCCCTGTAACCTAAGTCCGTCCGCTCTCCATCCGCCTATTCTGTTGAATCCGCACGGCGGAACCAGCGGAATAACATGGCCGCATCGCTTGCTTGTAGCTGTTCCATCGCATATGTCTCGGCCGATGAAGAGCGTATCGACAACTCGCAACTGCCAAGGCGGAGTAGGCGCTGGATCACGGATTGCTTTTTCGACAGGGTCTGGATGTGTTTTTTCAATGTGATGATTGTTTTTTTCGCAAAAAAGCAATGAATAAAAACGATCCGGTTACCGGCGCAGCAGAAGCCCTCCGATCGGCGGCGCAGCCAGAGAAAGACGGCAAGCGGCGGCAGTGCGAGCCAGCACCATTTTCCCCAGGCAAAAAAATAACTCAACACGGTGCAGACAATGGTCCAAAAAAATAGTATTTCAGCCATGTTATATAAAATACCGCGGGTCGGCAGAGGGCGAACGTCGCCCGCGCCGGCAAAGCGGGGGATGATGGCTGCGAGGAAAGCAGTAAGCTGTCTTTTTTTCATCAGTGGATAAACGAGGACAGATCCGTCCCCATCGTTCTTTTCATCGACGCTGCCACTGCATTCTGCGTAAACAGAGCAGAGGCCGAACAGCTGCTGCAACGGGCTCTCAACAATGCGGATCGCCTGCACGCGGTCGGTCTTATAAGTATTATCGATCGTCTGCAGGATGCCTTTATGAACATGCCATTGCCCGTCGCCGACGGTCAGCTGGAATCCGCCCCAACGAATGAAAGTCACGGCCAGGGACATCAGCCAGAGCAGCAGAACGACCGCCGCGATCAAGGCAATCAACCGTTCCGGCGGCAGATGACGGAAGAAACGAAGAGATGTGCCCCAGAAATTGTCCGGGACGAAGTTATCGGCCTGAGACCAGATGGCGAGCAGGATACCGATGATGCCGATGTTGGAGGAGGTCAGTGCGGCTAGCAGCAGGCCGCGTGCGGATAATGGATATATTTTCTCGGCGATTGCCGCATCGCTGCGGGGCGAGCTGCCGCCAGCCCGCCCGTGTCCGAGGGCCGTTTGAATTCGCTCAGCTTCCCGCCGGCTCAGAACTCTGAGTGTCACGTCGCCCTTATTGGCCGGATCTGCCGTGTCCAACTTCAGCTGTACCAGCCCGAACAGACGTAGGAGAACGTTTGTCTGAATCTGAACGGACTGAATGCGCGGAATGCGGATATAGCGGTCGTTACGGATGAGCACGCCGGATTGCAAATGGAAATTTTCAGCAGAAATTTCATAGGAAAAACGAAGCCATTTGATAAAATCATAGCTAAGCAGCGCCAGCGGAATCAGAAGCAGATAACCGAAATAGCCGGTAAGATGGCGCAGGCCGGCGATGAAGCCGATGCCCAGCGGAATAATTAAATCGCGCAGCGTGTCGATGAATTCGATCAAGACGTAGGCAATATGCAGGCGCCTTTTTTCAGATTTCATTGACGGCATTCTCCTTAATCAGTTGGGAAATTTGATCGCGCAGAAAAAGGGCTTCCCGCTCCGCTAAGGCGGGAATTTCATGGGTATCCGCCGCCGTCGTGATTGAAACCGATGTCAGACCGCGGCGCCGCAAAAGCGGCCCTTGCTCGGTTTCGACATTCTGCACGCGCGGCAGCGGAATGATCGTTTGACTGATCACGAGTATGCCCCCCTGAATCAGCAAATCTTCCGGACGGATGGCATAGAAAAAGGTGCGATAACGGATCGGCGGGAAAATGACAACGAATAGAATCAGATGGAGCAGCGTCAGGGCGGCAAGCCCGCCGGAGGCTGCGTACATAAAATAAGCCCAATGAAAAAACCATGTGCAGAAGAACAGTCCGCCGTCGATCAACCACAAGATCGCATTAAAAATCAGCGATCGCTGCCGCCAGATAACGACGACGCCGCGATCCAGATGTTTCTTTTCCAATGGCTGTCCCCGTCCTTTTTTGTCGTTACCCAAATTATAACATAAGCGCCATCGGCCGCTTTTGTAAAAATGTTAAAAAAGGAGGTAAAACAGGCCGGCATTGCGGCGGAATCAATAAAACCGAACCGAAAGCTGCCCGGGCCTTTTGCTTACTTGGCATGTGCTTTTCGCAAGGCGAAGACGGGGCGGTGCCCTCTGCGGCGGCGCATCCGGTTAATGCATAGTAAGAACGTGAGGTAAGCGGTGGCGATGCCGGCAATATACCAGAGCGTCGGCAGCATTCCGCCGCGGTCGATCAGGAAACCGGTGAACGCCGGAAGGACAGCGGCGCCGAGACCGCACAGCCCGGCGATGACCGGCGTAACTAAATGAGCGCTGTTGGGGATCGAGTGATTGGCATAGACGAGCGTAATCGAATAAATGCCGGACATCATCAGACCGAGCAAGGCTACAAGCACGTAGCCGAACAGCGCACTTTTCAGCATGATGAACAGGCAGAGCGCCAGAATCGCTCCGCAGATGTTGGTTGTCAGATAACGGCTGTAGGTCATTTTACGTATAATCACGCCGGTAAGGGCACGACCGATGACCATCGCGCCCCAGAAAATGCCGACACTGACCGGTGCGTAATAGGCGGCGATCTGCAGATAGTTGATGAATATTGACGACATGAAATTGTTCAGACTGCCTTCCAGTCCGCCGTAAAGAAAGACGATGAACGCGAACAGCCCGAGCAGCGACCATTTGAGCGCCGGTGTCAGTATCTGCGTATCGTTCATTGTGCTTGAGGCGTCACGGGCGTGCACAGACGCATCCGCCTGACGGGACGAGATAACGATCCGCGTCCACATGAAAGCCAGCAACACGGCCATGACGGTTGTCAGCAAGAACAGAAAACGCCAGCTATCGAGCGCAATGAAAACGCCGGCCAGAATCGGCATGATGAATGAACCGAGGCCGAATGCCACTTCCAGATAGCTCATAGCCACCGCCTGGCTGCCAGTGAATACATCGAGGAATGTCGTGGCGACGACGATGCCGATCAAGGCGTTGCCGATGCTGTTCAGGAAGAAAAAAATCATAAACAACGGCAACGGCGGCAGCAGCATGATGCTGAACTGGGAGACGGCAATGATCAGTGCGGCCGTGCTAAGTAACGGCTGGGGCCGAAAATGATTATTCAGCCAGGACGCGATGAGTACACCGGACAGATAACCGATCGAACCGGTGAAGATCAATTGCCCGCCGATCGTGTAGGAAACTTGGTAATAATTCAACAGTTGCGGCATCACGGATCCAATTGAAATCGACGTCAGACCGGTTAGAAAATAAAGCGCGCAGGAAGCGAGCGTAAATGAGCGCAAAGCAGTCACCCTCCGAGAAAAAATCGGAAGAAGCTGCCGGCGCTCCTTCCGTTCAACTCAGAACATTTTAACAGGAATCATCGGCGGATAAAAGCACTTTTGCTTGTTTTTTTTAGCTTTTTTTTGGACCATTTATGCGGCGGTCGTACAAGCAGAATGGCTTCGTTTTCATAGACTGGAAAAAAGGAGTGGATGCAATGACTGTTAGAATTTTCCTCGATCCGGGACACGGCGGCAAGGACAGCGGGGCGCAACAGGGCGGAATGCGGGAAAAGCAGCTCACGCTGGCCATCGCCCGACGCATCCGGACGCTGCTGGCAGATTATCGCGGGGTCTCTGTAAAATTGAGCCGAAGCGGCGATACATTCGTGTCGCTGGCGGCGCGTACCGCTGCGGCCAATCGCTGGGGTGCGGCACTTTACCTTGCCGTCCACATCAATGCCGGCGGCGGATCCGGCTATGAAGATTACATTTATCCGGCGGCTGGAAGCAAAGCGGCAAACGATCAGCGAAAGATTCACGCCGCAGTAGTCAAAGCCACCGGTTTCCGCGACCGCGGTCGGAAACGGGCGAATTTTCACGTACTCAGGGAGAGCCGCATGCCGGCCGTACTGACGGAGAATGGGTTCATTGACAACCCTATTGATCGCAAGAAGCTGCAGTCGTCGGCATTTATTGACAAAATTGCCCGCGGTCATGTCGCCGGCATCGCCGCCATCTTCGGCTTGCAGAAAAAAAGTAAAACGTCACCGATTTTTCTGGTCCGCGTCAAGGCCGGTACGCTCTACTATTATAATCGCCCGGATTGGTCGGCGCGGGCCGGCGTCGTCCGCCGCGGCGAGGCGTTCACCGTTCTTAAGACATTGACAGTCAATGGTGCAAGCATGTACCGGCTGAAGAGTGGCAATTATCTGACGGCCAATCCGCAATATGTGGAAAAAGTCTGATCTGTGCCCGGCAGCCGCAGAACAATGGACGGTTATGCGTTCGTGCAAGCAGCGGCTCTGTTTCGGAATGAGCGATTTATCGGCGACATAACGGCCGGTAACAAAATAGCAGCTGTCTCTTATACACATCTGACGCTGCCGACGAATAGCCTTGTG
>UQRJ01000181.1 GCA_900543345.1 uncultured Sporolactobacillus sp.
GATGTCTTAGGGTCTCGTGGGCTCGGAGATGTGTATAAGAGACAGATTTATAACACGATAAACTGCCTAAAAACGGCGATATGAAGAGCACAATAAGTACGGACTCGTCGCGCCCTGCAGTTCTCGGGAACGCTGATACAGCAAGAATTATCGCCCCTTACCGAGCGATCGGGCGGGGCCTTTTTCATGAATGGTTATCTGTTTCGACTCTGTTGCGGAACGATTGGTCATACATTATAAAATCCCGCACATCCGTACGGGGTTAAATAGGAAAGATTTACGATCTACTTAGTCGCGTTTGTGGTTGTCTTTATGATTATGGTCGTCGTCACAATCATCGTCGAACGAATTACTGAATGATTTAATCGCGACAATGTCCTCCAAGCAAATGTCGATGCTGGAGATGCAGCGATGGTTGCGATCAAACAATGTCAGTACATTCTTAGATACACCGGCAAAGAATCCTTTGACAGGATGCGAACTTTTCAGGAATACTTTGATGAAGTCGTTCTTTGAAATGCCTCTAATTAAATCACGCCCGTCGCAGCGATCGCGGTTACGCCGCCCACTTCTTCTGTCGTCATCGCTATATCCTCCGCGGCCACATCCGCATCCGTCGAAATCCGAATCATACCAACCCATTTAACGACTCTCCCTTTTCGCTGTTTTTGGCTTACGTCAATAAGATATGGCGAAAAGTAATTTGTGAAAGGGACGGGTATCATGATTCATCAGTTGATTTTTTACTTGATATGGAAATGCCGAGGAATCGCCTGATAACTTGCTTTTGGCACTGTCCTATACCCACCGAGCCTCGCCCTTTACTTTATAAGTAGAAATGAGGAGAATAAAACGGTCTACCTTTTTTAACGTCCCACTTATTTTTTTGCACTTGTGGTTGATGAAACGAATCCACCGAGGAGGGTAGAAAAAGAAGCCTATTCTGTGCTAGTCTGAGAACGAGACATCGGGAATCCGCTGATGGCGAAGCATCGATCTACGGAATTGACCGATCGGGCTATGTCGATTAAGCAACCGACCGGTAGGGCATGGCAAAGGACAGATTAATAAAGGAGGACCATCGATTTGAAAAAAGTTTGGTTTATTACAGGCGCTTCGCGAGGATTCGGACTGGCTCTGAGCAAGGAATTGATTCGACGCGGCTATCCGGTGGTTGCCACAGCACGACGAGAGAAAAGAGTTTCCAGTCTGGCTGAGGGCAACGATCAGGTACTGGCATTGTCTCTGGATGTCACGGTGAAGCAGCAGGTGCGCAGCGCATTGCAAGCTGCCGTCGATCGTTTCGGAAGGATCGATGTTATTGTCAATAACGCCGGTTTCGGCTATTTCGGGGCAATTGAAGAGGCAGATGAAGCGGCCGTCCGTCAACTTTTCGAAACCAATTTCTGGGGGCTGAGCGATGTGACACGCGCTGCGCTGCCGATCTTTCGCAAGCAGAAAAGCGGCCACTTCATCAATATTTCGTCGATCGCCGGAATTGCGGCCTCGCCGGCTCTTGGCTACTATAATGCCACTAAATTTGCCGTTGAGGGCTTTTCACAGGCATTGGCCCAGGAAGTGGCGCCGCTCGGTATTAAGGTGACACTTGTTGAACCGGGACCGTTCCGCACCGACTGGGCCGGCCGTTCCGCGCCCGAGCGTGAAGTGAAAATCGCGGATTACGCAACAACCGCTGAGAAGAAGTTGCAACAGTTGCGCAATATTTCCGGCAAACAACCGGGCAGCCCGGATCTGGCGGCGAAGGCTATGATTAAAGCCGTTGAATCGGAAAACAGTCCACTCCATCTGCCGCTTGGCAAGGGTACAGTTCCCCGAGCCTTGGAGCAAATGGAGAAAACCGGCCAGCAGTTGAAACAATGGCAGGACGTTTCCGCTCACGTCGATTTCGGTGACGAAGCATACTGGGAGTAAACTGCCGCGCAAGGGAAAAGATCACGGTAAAAAATTGCGGCAATACAGTCGCCCGCCGCTGCGACTGACCTTATAAAACAATGATGAGGAAATTAAAGGAGTTCCTTCTTTTTGTAAATTAAGTTGTGCTTTTTTGCAAGGCCCTTGGCGGTGCGCAAAAGCAGTCGGTTCCAATCATAAAGAGCATGCCCTTATATTTTCTCCCCGTTTCTAAATAAGAAACGGTTTTTTCATGCCTTTTTATATACCGTCTCGGTTTGGCTTCCGGGTGTTGCCGATTCACCGCTGATGCGAGTGGCAAAAGCTGTCACGGTTGAAAGTCACAACGTTGCCGGAAGCTAATGAAAAAGGAGAAGAAACGATGGGCGTGTTACTGGACTTTCATGAAAAAAAACGACATAAACAAATTGCCTTTGAACGACGGGCGCTGCAGGATTTATCGTACGAGAAAATCGAACGAGCGACCCGGCACTATTTCAAACCGCTTTTGACTACGATTTCGACGAACGACGGTATCGCAGTGGAAATGTGCGCGGAGTATGCATTGGAGGCCTTCCTCATGGGTGCGACGATGGGGAAATACGGCTTTCGCGGTGAAAAGCGCGCACACGTTTTTAACAGATGTGGGCATGAGTACGGACAATTGCTGGAGGAATTCTGTGATTTCTGGAATTTCTGGTCAGCGGGAAAGTTGCAGCAGGAGGCGGCAACGATTTGTGCCGCTTATCTGCGTGACTGGTGGAACGAAGGATTCGACACGTCGATTAGACGTTGGAAGATGAAGTTGTACTGATCAATTGCCTGCATAAACCGGATGGTCGTCCATATACATGTTCATAGGCCGGAATTGAGCATGGAGGGATTCGGCATGAGGAAGGGATTGATTGGTCTGCTGGCGGCGGCCGTTGTGCTGGGATGCATCTTCGGTATCAAAGAACTGAAGGTGTGGCGCGCAGGCCATACGTGGAACTTGCCGCTTGCCGGCCGTGTCATTGTGGTCGATGCCGGTCACGGCGGAGAAGATGGCGGAGCGGCTCGAGGCACTGTTATCGAAAAGGAGATTACCCTCGCCATTGCCCAGGACTTGCGTGATTATCTACAGCAGGACGGGGCACTTGTCGTCATGACGCGGGATAGCGATATCGATCTGGCTGATGAGGATTATGAAGGACGTCACAAGAGGCAGGATCTGCTGCGTCGTGCCGATTTGATTGAGAAGATCCATCCCGATGCCTTCATCAGCGTTCATCTCAATGCCATTCCGTCGCAGCGTTGGCGCGGCGCACAAACATTTTATCATCCCAAATCCGCGGAAAATCGCCGTTTTGCCAGATTAATTCAGCAATCGTTGAAAAAGAATCTTGGCAATACCGAACGCTATGCGAAACCGATCGGTCACGTTTTCCTGCTAAAACAGGCATCACCTCCGGCCGCACTTGTTGAAGTCGGTTTTTTATCGAATCCCGACGAACGGGCGCTGCTCATTCGGGACACTTACCAGAAAAAAGCTGCGGCGGCGATTGTTCAGGGCATTATGCGCTTCTTCACGAATGAACGGGTGCCTTCCCACTGAATAGCCGATCTTTTTTCAAGTCATTTTTTGTCATGTTTGTTATACTTAACATGAGACGACGAGTGGAAGAGGCGTGATGTTGAGATGGATAAGCAGCAAGTCCAATCTGTTTTGAAAACGGTTCAGGATCCGTTTCTGCATAAAAATTTGCTTGAAACGGGCGGGTTGCGCAGCTTGGAGATCGATCATGATTTTGTTGGGGTGACGGTCGCCCTGGCTAAGTCGGACAAAGTCAAACAAATGCAGATACAAGTGGAAATTTCGTCAAAACTAAAGGAAAAAGGGGCCCGGTCGGTTGGCGTTCGTTTTGATACCTTGACAGAAGACGAAATTCATCGGATCGGCGGCTTTCCGCAAAAAGAAAAGAAAACGACCTTACTGTCGCCGAATACAAAGACGACATTCATCGCCATCGCCAGCGGTAAGGGTGGGGTCGGGAAGTCGACCGTATCGGTCAATCTGGCCGCCGCATTGACACGCAAGGGGAAAAAAGTCGGCCTGTTGGATGCCGATATTTACGGATTCAGCGTTCCCGATATGATGGGTATTGAAAAAAGGCCGCAAGTCGTCAATAATCGGATTATCCCTGTCGAGCGAATGGGCGTGAAAGTCATTTCAATGGGCTTTTTTGTTGAAAATAATGCACCGGTTATTTGGCGTGGACCGATGCTCGGCAAAATGTTAAATAACTTTTTCATCGATGTCGATTGGGGAGACTTGGATTATTTGCTTCTTGACCTGCCACCTGGAACCGGCGACATAGCGATGGATGTGCACAGCCGGCTACCGCATTCAAAAGAGATTATTGTGACGACGCCACATCCGACCGCAGCGTTCGTTGCTGCCCGTGCGGGAGCGATGGCGCAGAAAACGCATCACGACATCATTGGTGTGATTGAAAATATGGCTTATTTCAAAAGCCGGAAGACCGGCGAAATCGAATATGTATTCGGCAAAGGCGGCGGGGACAAACTATGCGAACTACTTCATACCGATTTACTCGGTCGGTTGCCGCTCGGTCAACCCGATCCGCATCCCGGTGAGTTTGCGCCCGGCATTTACTTCAGCGGCGATCCGGTAGCGGATGAATACGACCGAATTGCCGATCAAGTGATTTGCAAAATCGAACAGAACGATTGAAAAAGCGCTCCTTGCCAAAGAGAGCACTTTTTTTATATGCCGTAGTATAATCTTTCCGCCGGTCCGCATATTAAAAGCGATACCCGGGCAAGGAGGATACAAATGGCACGACGATCGATAAGGATAGCGATAGCAGCGGCACTGATGCTTCTTGTAAGCGGTTGTGAGAGTGCCGGGAGCGAACCTCCCTCCTATCAGGAGAATAAAAAAATGGTGCTTGATATGCTAAAGACGGACGACGGAAAAGAAACCCTTCAAGAAATACTGAGTGAAAAAGAGTTACGCGCATCCATTGTTCTTGATGAACCGGCGGTTAGGCAAACCATCGTCCGAACGCTGACGACAGAACAAGGAAAAAAATTGTGGAAGGAATTGCTCGATGACCCCGATTTTTCCGATAAGCTGGCACGGACGATGGAAAAAGAAAATGAAAAACTACTGATGCGGCTGATGAAAGATCCGGGGTATCAGCAGATGATGATGGATATTTTGAAGGCGCCGAATCTTCAAGAACAATATTTGAGCTTGCTGAAAACTAAATCATTCCGCGAGCAAATTGCACGCAGCATCAATGAGGCAATTACTGGCCCCGTTTTTAAAAAAGAACTGGCAGATACCGTGGCTGAGCTGCTCAAAAAACAGGCGGAATCATCGGGAAACGGCAGTTGAATGATTAATCGAGCAATTGATGCTTAGATTGTCCGTTGGACAGCAGGCTTTCTAATGTTTCAAATTGGTAGCCGCGATTCTCCAATTCACGGATGATTAACGGCAGCGCTCGGTATGTTTGCTTAGCCGAATCGGAAGCATGCAGATGAATAATATCGCCCTTGCCGGTGTTTTTTAACACCCGGCGCACAATGGTTGTATAACCGGGATTCGTTTCATCCATTGGGTTGACACTCCAGAGAACGGGCTGCAGACGAAGCCCGTCAGCCACTTTTAGTGTTTCGTCGTTTATGTGACCGTAAGGCGGACGGAACATCTGGGGCCTTTTCCCTCCAGCTTTGTAAATCGCTTCAGTAGAAAATAGCAGATCACGGCGAATTTGGCTTTGGTCAAGCTGCGTATAACTTTCATGTCGCATGCCGTGCGATTCGACTTCATGTCCGTCCTTCAATACTCTTCTGATCAGATCGGGATGACGTTCGGCCCATTCGCCGGAGAAAAAGAAGGTCGCTTGTACCCTTTCTGCCTTCAACGTTTTCAGGATCAGTCGAATTTGTCGATCACCCCAATTACTATCGAAGGTCAATGCGATTTGCTTGTGGCTCGTTTCAATTTTTGCCACGGCACCCTTTTCTTTAATTGGTACAAATACGTCGGTATCCTGTTTTTGAATAAATAAAATGAGAGCGGCCATGAAGGCGGCAACCGCAATGAGAAAGAAGTTTTTCAATTTTCTTCCGTCGATGGTCCAGAGCATAGGCATTTCACTCCGATTTCAGATTTGCTCTATATATATGGCCGAGCCTATGGAAATATACACGCATGGCCAGTTGGGTGAAAACCGGCAGGAACGGTATGCATTGCACGTGCGTTTTCATTCAATAGATAGCGAAAGATGCTTCTTAGTCTGTAAAAATTTTTGATTTGACAACTACATTTCAGATGATATAATGACTGTCTCTTATACACATCTGACGCTGCCGACGAATAGCCTTGTGTAG
>UQRJ01000182.1 GCA_900543345.1 uncultured Sporolactobacillus sp.
GCTAACGATTATCGGCCGGGAGCGGCGGCGGCCGGATCTGATTGTGTTTGTGAACGGCTTGCCACTCGTTGTCATTGAGCTGAAGTCGGCGTCGGACGATAATGTCGGCATAGAGAACGCTTATAATCAAATTCAGACATACAAAAAGGACATTGAGGAATTGTTTTATTATAACACCTTTTGCGTGCTGTCCGACGGAATCAATGCCAAAGCGGGAACGATAACGTCGAGCTTAGAGCGGTTCATGAACTGGCGCAGTCGTGATGGGAAAAAAGTCGAGCCGCTGTCGGTGCCGCAATATGAGACGCTGCTGGAAGGAATGCTGGCACCGGAGCGGTTGGTTGACATTGCGGTCCATTTTATTCTTTTTCAGTCATCGAGTACGGGTAATTATGACGGCGGCGGCCGAAGAATCGGTGCGAAGAAAACGTTAATTAAGATTCTGGCTGCTTATCATCAGTACTTTGCCGTAAAAAAAGCAATCGCGAAGACGCGGATCGCAACGAGTGCGCAAGGAGATCGCAAGATCGGCGTTGTTTGGCATACGCAAGGGTCGGGGAAAAGTTTTACGATGGTCTTCTATACGGCCGCCCTCGTTCGCGAGTTGAATAATCCGACGATTGTCGTTATTACGGACCGCAACGAACTTGATGATCAGCTGTTTACGACTTTTTATAAATCACGGGAGATCTTGCGGCAAGAGCCGGCACAGGCCGACGTTCGCCGCTTGACGGCGGAACAGAAATCGGCAATGACAGTCGAAAACAGCCGTGACGTGCACGGCTTGTACGATCTGTTGCATGAACGGGCGGCGGGCGGCATCATTTTTACCACGATCCAAAAATTCAAGCCGGAGTCAAATGAAATGCCGGTACTGACCGATCGGCGCAATGTGATCATTATTGCCGATGAGGCACATCGCAGCCAGTACGGGCTGCGGGCGAAGACGAGTTTGAAGACCGGCGTTGTTAAGTTCGGCTATGCCAAATATGTGCGTGATGCGCTGCCGAATGCATCTTTTATCGGTTTTACGGGAACGCCGATCGAACTGGGCGATAAATCGACAAGAGCTGTCTTCGGCGATTATATCGACACCTATGATATGACTCGGGCGGTCGAGGATAAGGCGACGGTCAAAATTTATTATGAAAACCGCGTGATTAAACTGGAAGCGGACGAGGACGTGCTTCAGCATCTCGACGAAGATTTTGCCGAGATCACCGAAGGGCAGGAGGAGCTGGAACGAGAAAAAACGAAGGCGAAGTGGTCACGCCTTGAGGCGGTCGTTGGCTCACCGAATCGAATAAAGAAACTGGCCGACGATATTGTTGCTCATTTCGAAGCGCATGAGCGAGTAATGGACGGAAAGGCAATGATCGTTTGTATGAGCCGGCGAATTTGCGTCGACTTGTATGATGCAATTGTGGCATTGCGGCCTGAGTGGCATAGTGATGATGATCATCAAGGTAAAATTAAAGTCGTGATGACCGGCAGTGCGGCGGACAGCCCGCGCCTGCAGAAACATGTCGGCGGCAAGCAGCGTCGTGATTTGCTTGCCCGGCGGATGAAAGATGTGAACGATCCGCTGAAAATCGTCATCGTCCGTGATATGTGGCTGACCGGCTTCGATGTGCCGTCTTTGAACACAATGTATATCGATAAACCGATGCGCGGTCATAATCTAATGCAGGCAATCGCTCGTGTCAACCGGGTGTTTAAAGATAAAGAGGGCGGCGTGGTCGTTGATTATATTGGCATTCTCGAGAGCTTGAAGCAAGCGCTGCACGATTACACCGACAGTGATCGGCAAAACACCGGCATCGACCTTGCAAAAGCGGTAGCCGTCATGCAGGAGAAATTGGAGATCGTCCGTGGGATCATGCACGGCTTCGACTATCGCGACTATTTTGGCGAATCACCGCGGCGGCGGATGCAGGTAATCGCTGAAGCAATGAATTTTATCCTCGGCAAAAAGGAGAAAGAACAGAAAGCGTTCATTCAAGTGGCGACGGAACTCGGTAAGGCGCACGGCCTTGTGGCGGCAACCGACGAAGGGCGTGAACGGGCAATGGAGGTCGGCTTTTTTAAAGCGGTGAAGGCGACGCTCGTCAAGTTAAAGCGCCGCGGTCCGACAGTTGCGAAGACCAAAGTGGTCGATCAGCGCGTCCGTCAGCTGCTTGGGCGCTCGATCATTTCCGATAACGTCATCGACATCTTTCAGGCACTCGGTCTTAAACAGCCGGAAATCTCGCTGCTTGACGAGAGCTTTTTACAAGAAGTGCGGACACTGAAGACGAAGAACTTGGCCCGGGAAATGTTGAAAAAGCTGCTGGAAGGCGAGATCAAGACGATGACGCACACGAACGTCGTGAAATCAGAACTTTTTTCGGAAAAATTGAAAAGCTCGCTGAGTAAGTACCGCAATCAGTCGATCACGAATGCCGAAGTGATTGAAGAATTAATCAAGATGGCCCGACAGATCCGGCAGATGGGCGAGCGAGAAGCACAGCTCGGCCTCAACCGCGATGAAATTGCTTTCTATGATGCGTTGGCCAAAGACAAAGCCGCTCGTGATTTTTACGACGAACCGACATTGAAAAAGATTGCTCAAGAGCTGACAAATGCGATCCGCCGCAACGTGACGATAGACTTTAATGTCCGCGAGCAGGCACAGGCGATGATGCGCCGCACGATCCGTCGTTTGCTGAAAAAATATAACTATCCGCCGGATCAGGCCGAGGATGCCACACAAACGGTGATGCGCCAAGTGAACCTGATGGCCGGCAACATCACTCCGAGTGCAGAGACCTATGACGGCATGCTCGCCGCTGAGGACAAGGGGACATATCGAGTATAATTAATGCATACTTATGAATTGATTGGAAAGGGATGCGCGATGGATCTGCAAACTTTTGATCATGAACTCGATCCGATCATTTTACAACGCGGATTTGATTATTATAAACAAAATAAAATCATATCGGTGCAAGCCGATCGACCGAATCAATTTGAACTTCACGTACAAGGCAGTCAAATCTATACTGTGACCGTAACATTGGATCAACGGGGGCGGATTTTAGCGACAGCCTGTGATTGCCCCTATGACTTTGGCGAGTATTGCAAGCATCAGGCGGCGGCCTTTTATTTGTTGCGCGAACGAAAGGCGCAGCGAAAAAAACGGAAACCGCCGTTCGATTTAGCGACGGCCTTGCACGCCGTACCGAAAGACGCGCTGATTGCGCTGATCTTGGAGTTTGCTCACAACGATTCGGCGATTCATCAGCGGTTAAGGGGATTGTTTGCACCGGATGAGGAGCTGCTCAATCAAAGTCGGTTGTTGATTCGTCGGGCGATCCGGGACGCGGCCGGTCGCGACGGTTTTATTCAATGGAATCGGACAAGTGAGGCACTGCAAGGGGCGGACGAAGTGCTTCAGCAGGCACGGGAACGGGTGAAACAGGGCAGCGGTGTGACGGCCGCCCGGCTCTGCTTCATCGTGCTGCCGGAAGTCATCGGCATGCTGGATCATTGCGATGATTCCGACGGTGATTGCGGTTGGACCGTGACCGAAACGTTGGATGTATTGAAACAAGCGACGGTGACCGCGGCTTCGCATGAGTCGCCGACGACGCAAGCCAAGCTCTATCGCCGAATCATGAAAGCCGAAGCCGCGTATCGCGAGCAAGACTGGGGCGCCGAGTGGCGCAATCAGCTGCTTGAAGCGGCTGTTGAACTGTGCGCGAATGAGTCCCTGCGCCGCCGCTGGACCAAGGTTGTGGACGGACTCGTTGCGGTGCAGGAAAAATCGCAGTACGGTCTGCGCCAGCAAGAAAAGTTGCTGTTTTTAAAATATAAACTGACGGAAAAATGGAATGGGAAAGCAGCAGCCCATCGTTTTCTTTACGATCATCTTCATTTTCCGATGTTTCGCAGCGAAGCCCTTTACCTGGCGGCGACAGATAATCATTGGGAAGCAGTGTATCGGCTGTGCCTGCCGGATGAAAACGCGTTATTGCCGACCGATTGGCAGCAAAACGATGAGCGAGAGACGTTGCACTTGCAGGCATGCCTGCAGCTCAATAAAATTGCTGAAGCCAGGAAGCTGACACTTTCCTTTCTTTGCGATCGCGACGATTATGACTATTTTGCCAAATTGCATGCGCTCTATCCGGCGGACGAGTGGCCGGCTGTCGTTGAGAAAGTGATCGATCGTTTTGAAAAGAAGGGATCTGCATCGCAGGCCTACGTGAAGATTTTAGTGCACGAGCGGCAGCTTGATCGCCTGCTTCACTATTGCCGGCGCTTCCCCAGCGAAATTAGCGAGCTCTATCCGCAGTTGATCGACCGTTTTCCTGCCGCAGTCGCGGAGATTTTTACGGCGTATATTCGCGAGCAGGCAAGGAATGCCGGTGAGCGTAAAGCTTATCATAACGTCTGCCGCCTCATCCGCACCTTTCGCAAGGCGTGTGGAAATGCGGCGACGGACCGGTTGATCGACGATTTACTCGTTAAAAATCGCCGCCGCCCGGCGTTCGTCGATGAACTGCATCACGTTCGCAACGATTCATAAGCTGTTGGAGTCATGCCGAAACGGCGGAAGTAGCCCCGAAACGGTGGAAGTAGCCCCGAATCGACGGAAAGTAGCTCCGAAACGGCGGAAGTAGCCCCGAATCGCACAGAGTAGCCCCGAATCGACGGAAAGTAGCTCCGAAACGGCGGAAGTAGCTCCAAAACGGCAGAAGTAGCTCCGAAACGGCAGGAGTAGCTCCGAATCATGCAGAAGTAGCCCGAATCGACGGAAAGTAGCTCCGAAACGGCGGAAAGTAGCCCCGAATCGACGGAAAGTAGCCCCGAATCGACGGAAAGTAGCCCCGAAACGGCGGAAAGTAGCTCCGAAACGGCAGGAGTAGCCCCGAATCAGCACAGAGTAGCTCCGAATCGACGGAAAGTAGCTCCGAAACGGCGGAAGTAGCTCCGAAACGGCAGGAGTAGCCCCGAATCAGCACAGAGTAGCCCCGAAACGGCAGGAGTAGCCCCGAATCAGCACAAAGTAGCCCCGAAACGGCAGGAGTAGCCCCGAAACGCACAGAGTAGCCCCGAAACGCACAGAGTAGCTCCGAATCATGCAGAAGTAGCCCCGAAACGCACAGAGTAGCTCCGAATCATGCAGAAGTAGCCCCGAATCAGTACAAAGTAGCCCCGAAACGGTGGAAGTAGCTCCGAAACGCACAGAGTAGCCCCGAAACGGCGGAAAGTAGCTCCAAACTGCCGAAAATCTCCACTGCCGGAACGCGATATACATTTTTCATTCCATTCCCAGAAAAATCTCTTCCAGTGACGGTTTGTCGACGTTGACTTCGTACAGATCAATGTTGTGGTCGAGAAATGTCCGAATGATGCGTGGCGTGTCGGCTTCCGACCGGATCGGCAATGTCGACCAATTGTCTTTAGTTTTGATCGAAAAGCCGCTTTGTTTAAACAGGGGTGCCAGCCGGTCGCCCGGGACCGATGCGTGGCGGATGCGCAGTCGGAGCGTTTTGGTATGACGCGTTCTTAAGTCGTCGATTGTCCCTTCGTCGACAAGAAAACCATTCTGCATGATAGCGATGCGGGTGCAGATTTTCTCAACTTCGCTTAAGTTATGCGAGGTTGTGAAAATGGTTTTACCCTGCCGGTGCAGGTCGACGATGAGTTTTTCGATCTGTCGGCTTGATTCGATATCCATCCCTGCCGTTGGTTCGTCAAAAAAGATCAGTTCCGGATTATGGATCAGTGCTTGGGCGACACCGAGTTTCTTCTTCATGCCGAATGAAAAGCCTTTGACTTTTTTGTCCTTGGCTTTCAGCAAACCGACTTGTTCCAGGACATGTTCGCAGCGAGTCTTGGTCGGCGCAGTGCCGCAGAGCCGGCTGAAATAAATCAGATGACCGATCGCCGTCAGCGAATCATAAAAGGTAGAATATTCGGGAAGCACGCCGATTCTTGACTTGACCTTATCCAGATTGCTGTGGCCCAGTAAAGCAAAACTTCCCGATGTCGGATGGATGATGCCAGTCAAGATATTGATAAAGGTCGATTTTCCGGCGCCGTTGAGACCGAGGAAGCCGTAGATTTCCCCCTGTTTTACCTTTAAACTAACATTGTTGACCGCCATGTTGGTCCCATAAATTTTTGTGATCCCGTCGGCTTCAATCACGTTCCTGTCTCTTATACACATCTGACGCTGCCGACGAAT
>UQRJ01000183.1 GCA_900543345.1 uncultured Sporolactobacillus sp.
CTCGTGGGCTCGGAGATGTGTATAAGAGACAGCAATTCAAGTGCCTCGTCGAGCATCGCCCGCATGCCGGCCAAATCGCGTCGCAACACACGCTTTAGCACCGGCAGCCATGGAAATGAGTCGATCGAGCGCCCCTCCGTGCGATATGCATCCGCCATCCGCTCCAGCCAGTCGTCCGGCCACGGATGACTGCGCGAAAAATCATATAGTCTAAAGATCAACTGCCGCAGCCTATCGTCGTCACGATCACTCGAATAGCGGTCCACCAGTCCGAAGAAGGCCTTATCCGCCGACTCATAGCGATCTTCAAGCACCGCAGCCAGCACTTCTTCCCGCAAAAGAGCGGATTCCGTTTCATCAAGCAATCGGAATCCAGGATCGAGATCAAGTAAATAATAATATTTTTTTACCACCGACATGCAAAAAGCGTGTAGGGTCATAATCGACGCCTTACCGACCAGTGCCTGCTGACGTCGCAGAAAGACATCCTCCGGGTCCTTCGCCAACTGCTCCTCAAGTGCCGCGGCGATCCGTTCACGCATCTCCGCAGCAGCCGCCTTGGTAAAGGTGACGACGAGTAGATCGTCGATATCGATCCGCTGCCGAATCATCATGCGGATCACGCGTTCGACAAGCACCGCCGTTTTCCCCGATCCGGCGGCAGCAGCCACCAGCATATCGTGATGCCGTTCATTGATTGCCTGCTGCTGATGAGTGGTCCAGTTTCTACCCTTTTTCATCGTCATCGCCGATCACGCTCTTTTCCCAGTATTTGTTCAAGAACTTGCCGATCGCCGAGTTTCTTCAATAACCGAAAGTCATTTCCCGGCTGCGAACGATCGAACTGACAGACTGGCCGGAAAGGACAATAGGTACACGGAATCCGACCGTTCAGTTTATAAGGAGCGATCCGGACATCGCCGCCTGTGATTTTTTCACCGGCCTGCTTCATGATTTCCTTCGTATATCGCTGCAGCGCAGCAAATTCCTCAGGTGCGGCCAATGAAGACCCCTTATAAAAGCCGCCGCTTTTTTTAATCCCGAACGGAGCGATTTCGGAACGGCCGCCCTTTGCCCGTTCATCTGTCATCAGCAACGCATCCTCGTCTCCGAGCAGCAAGCCTTTCATTTTAAAATGTCGATAGATTTCTCTCTCCGCCGCCTCGGCAGGCAACTTATGGTCGAGAATCAGCGACGGATTGTGGACATGAAAATAAAGAACGCCCGCCGGTTCCGCCTGCACGCCGAGCCAGTGCTGCGAATTCGTGATCACGACATCGAGATAAGTCAGCATCTGAAGCGCCAAACCATAATAAACGTCGCTCAAGCTCAAGTCGCGCGCGCCGGATTTGTAATCGATGACTCGGAGCAGCACCCGGCGGCGGTCGTCTTCAGCCTTGTCCACACGGTCGATGCGTCCGACAATCTCCATCCGGCAGCCGTTGGCCAGTGTAAAGGAAAGCGGTGGGATCGGCGCACCCGGTCCGAATGGCATCTCAAGACTGATCGGAGTAAAACCGCTCGCCTGCTCGTGCAGCCGCAAGACGCGGGCCACTCGGGCCATCACTTTTTCCAGTTTGCGTTCCAGATAACGATAGCGGCCCGAGCTCGTCAAAATCTGCCGCTGCAGGCCGGGACTGATTTGCGCCACCGCATGGTAGGCCAGTTGGTCGCAGTCTTCCGGCCTTAGATCGCTCCATCGCCGATGATGCTTCATGTTCTCCTCTGTCATCCGTTTGATCGCCAAATGGAAAAGTTGACCGATATCCGGCGCCGTCAATTCAAAAACCGCCCGTTCCTGCAGGTTCAGACCGTAGGAAGCAAACTGCGAAAAAGGACAGGCGTCGAAGCGTTCCATCCGCGAGATGCTGGCCTGAATGTCATCGCCGTATAAATCACGGGCCGTTTGCGGGTTCAATTGTTCATCATTGGCGGAAAAGAGCGATGAGAGTACGCGGCGCGCCGCCGCCCTGCGCGGAGGCGCCGCGGTAAACCAATCGTACGTATCCCACCAGAGATCGGCGATCGGATAACCTCGCCTCCAGTCACGAATCTGCGCGGCCAGAAAACCGAGGGTCGGACCGGGCGTTCCGACAAAAGCGATCTGCCGGGATTCCGGCACTAGCCGCGGTTCAGGTGGAACCAGACGGACAGGGAGTGTCGGAAAGAGGCGCCGCAGACGGCCGATCAGCGGCGAAGCCTTCATTAATTCCCCGTTTTCCGACGCCAGCGGATAAGACACATACAATCGTTCTTCCGGCAGCGTCAGTGCGCGCAGTATCAACTCGTTCTCTGACGCCATCTGCCCTTCCTCGCCGTCGGCTACATGCATGCCGCTTTCTTCAAGCAGCCGGCGATCCTCCTCCGACAACATCCCGCTCTCCGACGGCTTGGCAGGCAGGACGCCTTCGTTTACGCCAAGGATAAAAACCGCTCTGAGCGGCACCGAACGCATCCGGTCCATACCGCCGACCAGTATTTGATCGAGCGCCGGCGGGACCAGAGCAAATTCCAACTGATCGAGCCCGGTATCGATGACCCGCGAAAAAAGTTCAAGCGACATCCGTTCCTCACCGGCGCCGCCGACACACTGATCCAGTAAATCGATCACCGACCGCCAGACCTGCCCGTGCTCTTTCGCTTCGGTTAACCGTCCCTTCTGAGCGGCCGCTTCCGCCATTCGCTGCAATTTAAGCGGGATTTGCAAGTCGATTAAAAAGCGATACACCGCTTCGCATTTTCCCCGTACCGTCGGCGCCGCCCGCAGATTGCTTTCAAATAAGGCCAGCGGGGCGGCGATTCGCCTCCGCCAGCGGTTAATCGCCTGCTCGATTTTCAGTTCCCAGGGAGCCGGCGAATGCTCTTTCTCCTCCAGCCCACGGTAGACACGATAAACCCACGATTTCTCAGCGATCCATTTTTTTCTTCCGTAGACCCCGCAGGCCATGACGTAATTTTCCAGGCGATCAAGCGCCTCGCGTGCCTCCTGACGGCTCGCTCCCGCCGGAATCAGCAATCCCGTCTTCACGCAGCGAAAAACCGGCTCGTAACGCCAGTTCTGTCCGAACGTCTCCAACGCCGAGCGAATCAGTTCAATCAGCGGATGGTGGCGCATCGGCTTTTTTCGGTCAAGAAATACAGGGATGCCGTAATCGGCAAAAATGGTTGCGATCAGATCGCCGTATGTATCCAAGTCGCGAACGAGCAAGGTGATCTCCCGGTAGCGATAGCCGCGGTCGCGGACCAGTGCCAGCACTTGCCGCGCCGCCCGCTCGATTTCCTCGCGGCGATTGGCCGCCTCGGTCACCGCAATCCCGGCCGTGTTGTGAAACGGTCGAATCGGAAGCATGCCAAGCGACGCATTCAGAGACATCAGCGCCGGTGTTTTTGGCCTGAGGCAATCACGTTTTAAAACGACCGGTTCGATGGTGACGTTCAGATCCGCCGCCTGTTTTCGCAATTGGAGGAACAGACAGGCCGGATGACGGAATGCGGAAAACTCGTCCGGCTGTCGATCGTAAACCCGATCGCATCCGAGGACTACAGTCACTCGCCGACATGTCCCCATCAATCCGCCGACAACCCGTTCTTCCTCCGGCGTCATGGTCTGAAAACCATCGACCCAGACCTCCGCCTGCTTTAAAGCAGCATCTTCCGGCAGCTTTTCCGCCGCCATCTGCAGATAGTCGTCGCTGTCGACGTACTTTCCGACCATTGATTGCTGAAATAAGCGGTAGATGATGGACAGATCATGCAATTTATTTTGCAGCAGTAACTCGTCCGCATTGTCTGAACCAAGCGCCTGCGAATGCGCTTTAACTTGATCGGGCGACAGACAGTAGCGTTTGAATTCGCCGATTGTGTCGCCAAGCAGATCGTAAAAGCCGGTCTGATCCGCCGCCTTGCGCAGCATGCGGAAATGGCCTTTGTTTTGCTCGACAATTTTCCGCAGCAGCATCGACACACCGACACCGTTCAAATGGGTTCGCGTGATGCCGCCTACTTGTTGCAGTACGCGCAGAGCAAGCCGCGGAATGCTGAAGACATTCAACCGGGTCATGCCGCCGATTCCGGGCGTCCCGGCAAAGGCATGCTCGGTACTAAACGTCATATGTTCCGGTACCAGATAAATTAGCGGATCGCCGTTCGGCTGACGTTTCAACCGCTCCCTGACTTCGTCCATGCACAGCGACGATTTTCCTGTACCCGGTTTGCCGAGTACGAAACGAACCGACATTGTCTTCTTCCTCTCCCTATCGCATCGGTTTTTCTTCATTATAGCATAGAAAGAACATTTGTTCTCTCGATAGCCTATGCAAAACGGACCGCCGGAGAAGCGATCCGCTGCAGTCTACCGTTCATCGGTTTTCGGATGTCTGTATTTACCGACTTTTTCTTCAATCGAGGTTCCCTGCGGACGATAGTGAATCTTGATTTCCGCCGCCACCTCGTCGGCACCGGCGGCGATCGTTGCATAGACCGTTTTTTTCACCACATCGAGCAGGTCGTCCAGTTCACCTTCAAGCACTGTCTCCAGCGCATCGACTTCATAGGTCACGCCCGATTTTTTGATCTCATCAATTGCCTGATCAACCAGTGCGTACGTATCCTTCTCTTTGGAAAACGGTAAAATTTGCAGTCCGACATTACATTTCGGCATGACCGACACTCCTCGATTTTAATTTTAATAAGCGCCTTGGCGCGGGCGCCGTCCACCCCCATCATACGATGATTCATCGAAAGGTAAAAGAGTCCTGCAGCGACTCGGCTGATCGCGGCCCCCGGACTTTTTTATCCGCCCAGCAATGCTGCAGAAAAGTGCAGTTTAAGCGCCGAGAGCGCATCAACCCTCTTGCCGATGCGCACCGGCCCGACCGGACGCTGTCAAAACCGCCCCGGTTAAGCCGACCAGCATACCTCCCGCGGCGTAACCGGCAAGGATGTCCGTAACATAATGCACGCCAAGAAACGGCCGACTGAAACCGATTAGCAGAATCAACGTCAGATTTAGCAGAATCCACAGTCTCCGCAGCGCCGCGTGCTGAATCAGCGGCACGATCAAAATAATCAGCAGACCATATACGGTGACCGCGTTCATCGCATGTCCACTCGGGAAACTGAAACCCGTTTCATGGACGAGATGCGGCACAGGAGGGCGCTCGCGCGTCACCCATTGCTTCAGCACGCCGTTAAGAAAGCGTTCGACGGCAAAAACCGCCGGCAGTATCACACTTTCCGGCAGGCGTCTTTTAATCAGCAGAAAAATAACAGCCAGCGCAATGACGGCGTTTAAGACCCGCGAGCTGCCAAGATCGGTCAGACGTGTGAAAAAGGCAATCCACGGCTTTTGGCGCAGCGGCTCAAGAATCATCAGTAACCGGTTGTCCACCGCACCGACAGCCGGCAGGCGGATAACAAGGATGAGTACGAGAAACAGCAGCGCGCACATCAGTGTCAGTTGAATCCATCGAAAAGGGCGCTCGCTTTTTTCTTGGGCATGCATGGTTTATTTCCCTCCTGTCGCGATCAATCATGCAACTTCATTCATGTCGAGTCTATGCACCGGCCGATGCGGACATGTCTCAACCGGGCGGCAAATCCCCCACCCATCCGGGTCCGGGATTGCTGGTCACAGCTATACGTTTATCTATTGGGACCGATTGGCGCCCTTTCCGAGCGCTTTTTTCCATTCCAGAGCGATTTCTCCTGATTTCCGCTCTGCATTCAGATTCCGGCGAGAAATCGCTTTCTTTGCCGATCCGTAGGCCGACGGTTTATACTCATGAGCAAAGGAGGCTTCACCTCATGAGCGATTACGTATTTCGGCTGAAGGGCCGCTGGAAGGGATCGTGGGACGGCCGGGGACAAATCCAGGTGAAAAATCTAGCATCCGCCATTTCCGTCGACTCATCGATGAAAGGGATGGGAATCGGCACCAACCCCGACGAGTTGCTGCTGGGCGCACTCGCTTCCTGTTATATGATGACGCTTGGTATCCGACTGGACAAGGAAAAAATTGCTTATGAACGCCTGTTAATCTCGTCCGAGTTAGTCGTGACCAAACAAGGCGGTCTGCATGTGGAGCGCGTTATCCACCGGCCGGTTGTCGAACTCGCGGAAAAACCGACGGAGGCGTTGCGCGATCGGCTGAAGTGCGCGATCCGTCAGGCGGAAAAAGATTGCATGATCGCCAAAGCGGTCCGTGGAAATGTTC
>UQRJ01000184.1 GCA_900543345.1 uncultured Sporolactobacillus sp.
ACGAGATGTCTTAGGGTCTCGTGGGCTCGGAGATGTGTATAAGAGACAGGATTCGGAGGCATTTTGTATGGTAAACAAAGACAACAAACGATTTGATACGTTAAAAATCCATGCGGGTTATGATCCGCGTCAGCACAATTACGCATCGGCCGTGCCGATTTATCAGAGCGTCGCATTTAATTTCGGCGATGCGGCGCGTGCCGGCCAACTCGTGCGCTTTCGGGAAAAAGGGTTTACTTATACGCGTGTCGGCAATCCGACAACAGCCGTCCTCGAGGAGCGGATGGCGGAACTGGACGGCGGGGCGGCCGCCGTTGCTTTTGCTTCCGGGATGGCGGCCGTCACCGGAACTATTTTTAATCTGGCCGAAGGCGGCGGCCGGATCATTGCTTCAGCTAATATTTACGGCTCCAGTTTTGATGAATTTCGCACGCTGTTCCCTAAGTTCGGTATCCACTTTGATTTTATTTCCGATATTAACGACCTCAGTCGGGTGGAGGCAGCGATTCGCGAAGACACAAAGGCAATTTTTGTTGAAAGTGTCACCAATCCGACGACGGTGGTTACCGATGTTGCCGCCTTGGCGGCCTTGGCGCATCAGCACGGGATTCCGCTGGTGGTTGACAATACCTTTCCGACTCCTTATTTATTTAATCCGATCCACTGCGGGGCCGACATTGTCGTTTATTCATCGACCAAGGGGATCAGCGGCCACGGCGATGTGGTTTCCGGATTAGTCATCGACGGCGGCCGCTTCGATTTCGGCAACGGCCGCTTCCAACAATTCGCGGAGAAGAATTTTGTACTCGGCGACGAAGAGGAAGGCATCGAGCGCAGTTATCTGGAAGCATTTGACGAAGCTGTTTTTGCCGCCCGGCTGCGCATCGTTTACCTTCGCCTCTTTGGCGCCGTGCTCAGCCCGATCGATGCCTATCTGGTGCTGCGCGGCCTGGATACGATTTCCGAGCGATTGAGCAAACAAGTGGCAAGCGCACGGAAGGTTGCGACGCATCTGGCCGCTCATCCGCGGGTTCGCCGAGTCTATTACTCCGGCTTGCCCGATCATCCGCAGCATGAACTGGTCGACGAGTATTTTCCGCGAGGAGTCGGCGCGATTTTTTCTTTCGAACTGGACGGGACGGAAGCGCAGACGAAAAAATTATTGGATAGCGTACATATTTTCAGCTATTTGCCGAATGTCGGCGATGTCCGTTCCTTAATTGTCAATCCGGGTCGGACGACGCATCGGGAAATGCCCGGGGCAACCCGGCGGCAAAACGGCGTGTCCAATGATTTGATCCGGCTGTCAATCGGACTGGAGGATGCGGACGACTTGATTGCCGACCTCGATCAGGCGATCGATCATGCATTCGCGTCATGAAATCAGAGAGGGGGGATCGGCCGATGGACAAGCACCCATTCGCCGATGAAGTTGTTGCTATTTATAAGGAATTGCATCGGCATCCGGAATTATCATTGCATGAATTTGCAACCAGCCGAAAGATTAAGCACTGGCTGAGCGAAAAATCGATTCAGTTGCGTAAATCGCAGCTGGCGACCGGTGCAGTTGCCCAAATCACGGGCGATCCGGACGGACCGGTTGTCGGGCTGCGGGCCGATATCGATGCGTTGCCGATTCAGGAGCAGACCGATTTGCCTTATCGCTCGCAAAACGACGGTGTCATGCATGCCTGCGGCCATGATTTTCATACGGCGTCGCTGCTTGGAGCCGCATTTTTATTGAAAGAACAAGAGAATAAGCTTCCCGGCAGCGTTCGATTCATTTTTCAACCGGCCGAAGAAACGGGGCACGGCGGGATCAAAATGATTGCGGACGGCCAATTGGACGGACTGGCCGCCATGATCGGCATTCACAACAAGCCGGATTTGCCGGTCGGCACGCTCGGTATCAAAGCTGGTCCGCTCATGGCGGCGTGCGATAAGTTCAAGGTCGTTTTTCGCGGCATCGGCGGGCATGCGGCCATCCCGGAAAAAACAAAAGATCCGATCGTTGCCGCTGCGTCATTCATTCAGTCCATCCAATCGGTAGTCAGCCGCAATATCTCGCCGAAACATGAGGCGGTGGTCAGTGTAACGAGTATCCACGGCGGCGAAGTCTGGAACGTGCTTCCCGCATCCGTCGAATTGCTCGGCACCGTCCGGACATTTTACGACGAAGACCGCAAGCAGATTATCGATCGCTTCGAGCGGTTTGCCGAGGGATTCAAGCGAGCGTACGATGTGTCGATCGACGTCGAATGGGGGCAAGGAACGCCTTCGGTCCTGAATGATGAAAGTCTGGCAAAGGTCATTGCCCAAGCCAATCAAGAGACGGCTCGGGTCGTTGTCCCGGAGCTGTCGGTAGCCGGTGATGATTTTTCTACCTTTCAGCGGAAAGTGCCGGGCGTTTTTGTGTTTGTCGGTTCTAGCGGACCGGAAGATTGGCATCATCCGCGCTTTCAGGTCGATCCGCAAGGCCTGCCGGTCGCTACATATTTTTATTATCGCTCGGCGATGGCTGTCTTAAGGGCTTTGCGGTCGAATATGAACGGGGCGCGTGCAGTGGAACAACGAAAACGGGGGGAATAAAGATGGATCTGGGGAAAGTTGTTCGCGGCGGACCGAGTCAGTATATTTGCGCAAAACAGGCCATTCGTTATTTGGACGAATTAGTCGCTCCGTTTGTCGACATCCATATTGTGACGGGTGAAAAATCGTTTGCGGCGTTTGCTAAAGTTTACGGAAGGCAGATCCGCTGGCCGGTGCATCGTTATGACGGCTCGTCCAGCCATGAGGATATGGATCGTTTAACCGCAGAGATCGGCCGGGCAGATCTGATCATCGGCATCGGCGGCGGCCGGGCGCTGGATACGGCCAAAGGCGTCAGTCATCGCCTGCATGCGCATTATATCTGCATTCCGACAGTTCTGGGCACCTGTTCGGCTTATACACCGTTGGCGATCATTTACACGCCGCAGCGGGTGCATGTCGGCCGCGATCATTTTCCGGAATCGGCTTATGCTGTTTTAGTCGATCTGTCGCTTCTGGTCACTTCGCCGCTACTTTACTTTACCGCCGGCATCGGCGACACCTTGGCCAAGTGGTATGAGGCGGTGTCGATTCCAAAAAACAAGACGCTCTCCGGCGATCCGTTCGTTCAGCTGGGCCTTGATGCCGCGTTGGACACCAAGAAACTTTTGCTGGCGCATGCCGAAGCGGCCGTGTCCGGACTTGAAGCGCAGCGGATCACGCCGGCATTTCGGATTGTGGCGGACACGATCGTCGGCATTTCCGGAACGGTCGGCAGTTTTGCCAGGGATTACGGCCGGGCTTCGGGGGCCCATGCGATTCACAATGCGATGAGCAAGATCCCCGAGACGCATCGCCTGCCGCACGGAATCAAGGTTGCGTATGGCCTGCTGGTACTCTTGATGAGCGAAGGGAACGAAGACGAAGTCCGCAAACTGCTGCCATTCTATTGCCGGACACGGTTAAAATTTTCGCTGCGTCAATTCGGCATCAAGGATATTGAACAGGCAAAACGGATTTTGGCTAGGGAAGCGGTGGAGACGGAGCCCGGTTTTCATTTTGTTTTTTCATCCTTTGACGAATCATTTATTCTCGATGCCATCGATCGTGTCGAAACCATTGCCGGACCGATGCTGCAGCACGTATCCGGCTGAAGGAGGAACAGATGCAATGGATCAATTAAACGTAGCCGACGACCGGCCGATCGAACTCTTTCACTGGTTCCACGAACATCCGGAACTGGCACTGCAAGAATATGAGACGACGGAAAAAATCAAAACAGTGCTGCGGGCACATGAGATCGAGATCCTTCCGTCACCACTAAAAACCGGCGTTTTTGCCAAAATTAACGGCAAACAAGCGGAACCGCTAATTGCGCTGCGTGCCGACATCGATGCTCTGCCGATTCAGGAAGAGACCGGACTCTCGTACGTGTCGCGGGCGACGGGCCGGATGCATGCCTGCGGCCATGACTTTCACCTGACAAACTTACTGGCGGCGGCAATCGAGTTAAAGCGGAAAGAAAAACAATTAAATGGCAGTGTACTGCTGATTTTCCAACCGGCCGAGGAAGTAGAGCACGGGGCCGATAAGGTGGTTGCCACCGGCATATTGGCGGGAGTCCAGGCTATCTTCGGGCTGCATGTTAACGCCGAGATGCCCACCGGTGTGATTGGTATCAAGGCGGGGCCGCTCAATGCGGCGGTCGACCGCTTTTTCGTCACCTTTAAAGGGAAGGGGTGCCATGCGGCGCATCCGGACGAGGGCAATGACGTCATCGTGGCGGCCGGCGAGTTCATCGTTTCCGCCCAATCAATCGTCAGCCGGAATGTCAATGCATTCGCTTCCGCCGTCGTGTCGATTACTCATCTGGAAGCCGGCAAAACATGGAATGTACTGCCGGAAGCGGCGTTGCTTGAGGGGACGGTCCGTTCGTTTGACGATCAGACGCGGGAGAAAATTAAAGACCGGCTGGCGGATATGACGCGGGGCATTGCCGTGACCAACCGAATTGGCGGCGATTTCAAGTGGGTCGACGGTGCTCCGGCCGTTGTCAACGATCCCGAACTGACCGAACTGGTGAAGGCTGTTGCTGAAAAAAATAGCTTTCCGCTCGCCGAGTTGAAGCCGTCAATGGGCGGCGAAGATTTTTCCAGCTATCAGCAAGTGATTCCCGGCGCTTTCTTCAACATTGGCGTCGGTTCCGATTTTCCCGTGCACAACGGCCGGTTTCAAGTCGATGTCCGCGCGTTCGATCACGCGACGCCGATGTTTGTTAATTTGGTGGAAGCGTATTTTGCAAAATGAGAACTGGCGATCGCTATTTTCTGCTTAAAAATGGCTTCTTATTAAAGTGAATTTTAATCGAATCATTTTTGTTATGCTCCATTCTCACTTATTTTCGCTTTGATCAGTAAGCGGGACGAGTAGAATGGACAGAAAAATCAGATTGAACAGCTGGCAACCTGTCTATCTTTACTGCTCATATGCTCCGTTTTTTGCCGCTCATCGTTCGTTGGGCCGTCTGTTTTATGAAAAAAAAGCGGCCAATCGAGCTGGGAAAGATGGACTGCTCTCAAGGTGCGCGGCTTTTTTTTCGACTTACTTAAATCTACACTTTGCTTATTAATAAAGGGGCTCATCGTTAAAGTCTTCCCCGTCCAATAGCTGCTGGAGATGGGGAAGTTAACGATGAGCCACTGCCATCCTAATCCCATAAAAACGCGGAATCCTACTGCAAAATGCTATTCTTGATCAGCCCCTTTACTGGATTGCCACTCAACTGCGCCATTCTACGGCGAGACTTGGCGTGGAAAGGTAGGAAACGTTGCTGCGGCACTAACGGCGAGGTTTCCGGCGTCGAATCTTAGCCGAAAATAAGGGCATCGATTGAATACGATCCGGCACCGGTCAAGGCAAGTCCAATGGCCGTCCCCAGGATCAGCAAATTATATTCGTAACCGTTTTTAGTCGCCCAATAGCCGTTTTTCCCGTGGACCGTTCCAATAGCGACCACCATCGTTGCCGCGATAATCAATCCCGCCAGCGGCGTCAGCAGTCCGAGGCTGAGCAGTAAGCCGCCGACAAATTCGGCCAAGCCGGCCAGCACCGCCATCGGGACCACCGGTTTAATACCAATCGACTGAAAAAATCCAGCCGTTTGTTTCAACCCCGGACCGCCGAACCAACCAAATAATTTCTGGGCACCGTGGCCGACAAAGGATAGCCCCAAAATTAAGCGAATAATCAATAGTCCGAAACTCAGCATACAAATCACTCCATTCTAGAAATAATATCGGCTTATATCATAAACAATAAGAAAATAATTTTCAAACACTCTGCTCGCCGGGGGATTCGGAGATGTGTTTGTCCGAAACAGTGCGATTGCTTTAGCTCAATACGAGAATCGGTTCGACTAACGATCATGCAGTTTTAATGGGCCGATTTTGCATCAGCGAGCGGTGATTCTCTGCTGAGCGTTGATTTCTAGCAGTTGAGCGTTGATTTCTAGCAGTTGAGCGTTGATTTCTAGCGTTTGAGCGTTGATTTCTAACAGTTGAACGTTGATTTCCAGCGCCTGAACGTTGATTTCTAACAGTTGAACGTTGATTTCCAGCGTTTGAGCGTTGATTTCTAGCAGTTGAGCGTTGATTTCTAGCAGTTGAGCGTTGATTT
>UQRJ01000185.1 GCA_900543345.1 uncultured Sporolactobacillus sp.
CGAGATGTCTTAGGGTCTCGTGGGCTCGGAGATGTGTATAAGAGACAGTTATCCGTATGTCCTTCGATGCTGACCTCGTTCGGCACCTCCTGCAGCATACCGCCGATCCGTTTTAAAACCGGAATGGCATTCGGCTTGATCTCCGCGCTGCCGAGATCAAATAAAATTTTCTCACGGAAGGTCAGCTGGACGCCGCGCGATGTTTCCACCAGCGACACATCCGGCTGAAGATGATTGGTTTTGATGTATTTATCCAAATGGGTATACAATGCGTCGAGTTTTTCCTGATCTTTCTTTTTTTCTTGATCTGTCAGTTTTTTCGCTACCGTCGGAATGGACTCCGCGTCTCTTTTCGACTTGTCGTTTGAATCAGTGGTTGTATATTTCATGCTTTCGAGGATTGAATTCCCGCTCAGCGATGTTTTTAACGAAGAAATCAGCGCATTGAACCGTTGATTTTCAACAGTGCTCATAGCAAACATCATTACAAAAAAAACAAGCAGAAGAGTGATTAGATCAGAATAGGTGATCAGCCAGCGTCCGGATCCGGTATTTCCGTTCTCGTCTTTCGGCTTCAGACGTTTTTTGGAATGTCGATCATTCATGACTGCCGACCTCTCGATAGTGATTATTCTGAACCTGCTCGCCATTTCCGCGTTCGTTCAGATAAACTTCTGCACGCTGCCGCTCGTCTGCACTGAGGAAAGCAAATAATTTCTGACGAAGAACAAGCGTATTTTCACCGTATTGAATCGACAGAATGCCTTCCGCCTTGATTTGCCGGATCAGCACGTCTTTGTCCAGATTCGCTTTGATTTTATTATAGATCGGCAGGAAGATCACATTGGCGCTCGCCACGCCGTACAACGTCGCGATGAAGGCAACGGCGATCGACGGCCCCAACGAACTTGGATTGCTTAGATTACCAAGCACATGAACAAGGCCCATAACTGTGCCGATTATTCCCATCGTCGGTGAGAATCCGCCCGCTTCCTGATACATTTTACCGAATGAAAGAATCTTGTTTTCGTACAGTTCGATATCGCGATTGAGGATATCGTCGATCACGTCGGAGTCCATTCCGTCGACGACCATCCGGATGCCATTGGTCATAAAGGGATCGTCAGAGAACCTTTCCTGCTCACCTTCCAAAGCAAGCAGGCCTTCCCGCCGCGAGATATTCGCCAAATCAATCAACTGCCCAATCGTTTCGCCCGGATCGTTCGGCCGATTGACAAAGGCATACTTCGTAATGAAAGGAATTTTTTTCAACGTACCAGCGGGAAAACTGATGACAACCGCCCCGATTGTCCCGCCGAAGACAATCATCGCCGCGGTAATCTGAAGCAGTGCGCCCAGCGTCCCACCCTCCATAGTGAAGCCGATAAGTAGCGACGCGATGCCGAAAATCAGCCCCACCAGTGTTGAAAGATCCATGACCGTCAACCCCTCCGCATTCTTAATCTCTACTTGATTATTATCGGCCGATCATGGGGAAAAGTTGAATGATCCGCCTACCGAGGCATGAGGCCCATCGATCCAGGATGATATTCCTGTCCTGATCAATATGGCTGAATTTTTGCGGCTCTGGTTCGCCGGTTGCGTTAATCAGCTTGATTTACCTCGATCCGGCAACGCTTTCCAGCGATCAAAAGAGGCATTCCTCAACAAAAGGAATGCCTCTTTGTTTCCGTCCTTCGTTCAGTCGCCCAGCTGATCGGCGATCATTTCATGGACACGTTGCTTTTCCGCGTCACCGACAACCAGGTAGTAGATGCCGTTAATCATTTTACCTGATCCCTTGACCTCGTAATCAACCGAATGTTGACCGGCATCTCGATAATTAAACACGATATTCTTCATGTCGTCATACGTCAAATTGGTCTTAACGTTACCGCCGAGCGCTTTAAGTATGCTTTGATAGCGGGAAACGGAGCGGACACTGGACATTTTACGAACAATTGCCATGATGACGTCCCGCTGCCGCTGGTTACGTCCAAAGTCGCCCTGCGGATCTTTATGACGCATCCGTACATACCCCATCGCTTTTGCGCCGGTATCCAGAGTGATCTCGCCACGCTTATAATGATAGCCCTTCTTGTAATAGCCTTCGTCATACCAGTCCAGCTTGTTATTGACGGTCACGCCGCCGACCGCATCGACTAGATCGCTCATACCTTCCATGTTGATTTTCACATAAAAATCAAATGGAATATCGCCGATGAAATTGCAGACGGTATTTTCGGCCATTTTCGTACCGCCGTAAGCGTAAGCCGCGTTGATCTTATCGGTCGTTCCCCGGCCGACGATTTCCGTCCGCGTATCGCGGGGGATGGAGATCATCTGCATCGTTTTTTTACCCGGATTCAAAGTGGTTACGATAATCGTGTCCGAACGACCGCGATCGTTTTTCCGTTCGTCCACACCAAGCAGCAACAGATTGATTGGTTTTTTGCTTGTGATCGCCTGATGATTACCCGAACCGCCGCCGGTATCGTACATTTGCCCGGCCGTCGAACGAACCGAATGCAGGACATGCCAGACGTAGCCGCCGCCTGCGGCAACCAGCAAAACGATGAGGCATCCAATAGTCAGCAGTATCTTTTTTTTCATCGTTATTAATCTCTTCCCTTTTCTTAGCGATAAAATCCCTTGCCGCTTTCCTATACCGATAAATTTACAAGACTGATGGTCACCCTTTATCGTTTCCGTTTCAGTGACCGTTAAATGCTTTCGACAAAATTTAATCAAATCAATGGGCTTTAAGTCACCTTTTGCCAAATTCCTCCGATTTATTATCGCATGAACTTCCGACTTTGACAACTTGCCAAAAAGCCGATAAAGGAAAATTGACGTAAGCGCGGAATCCAACCGCTGCAAGCGCGGAATTCATCGCCGTAAGCGCGGAATTCATCGCCGTAAGCGCGGAATTCAATTTTAAAAAAAAAAGCGGCAACTTTCGCTGCCGCTTTTTTACTATCATACTTAATCAGCCAATAACTTCGATCTTGTCCTTGCCGCCGTATTTCTCATACCACGACGTCGCATTTTCGGCAAGAATGGCATTTAACTCATCCACGTTCTTCTTGCCCTGCGTTGCCAGCCATTTATTGGCTGCTTCCGGACCGCCCTTGCCATAGGCCGCTACACCTTCGCGCCAGGTTGCCCGACCGCATAAGACACCGTTGTACTTGGAACCTGCGTCATGAGCAAAAACAAGCGTTTTCTGGAACAGTTCCGTCGATACGCCGGCGCTCAGCCAAATGTAAGGGATCGTCGTCAATTCGTCGACCTGCCGATAATATTTCTTCGCTTCTTCCGCGCTATAAACCGGCTCATTGTCGCCGACGCCTTCCACACGGCTCATATCGACCGGGACTTCGAGTTTCAGTACATCGATACCGTAACGAGGCTGCGTAAACGTCTTGATCGATTCGAGAACCTTATGCGGTTTAATCTTCGCATAATCAGCCTTATCGGTTACCTTTTCGTCGTACGTGACGATTTCGAAGAACAACGGAATGTCTTCGGCTTTGCATTCGGAACCGACACGTTCAACAAAAGCCTTCTTGACATCATTTATTGCATCCGGTTCGTCCGGATCGTAATAAACGAGCAGTTTCACGGCATCGCTGCCTAGTTCTTTAAGCCGTTTGGCCGACCAGTTCGGAAGTAAATCGGGAATACGTCCGGGTTCCGTTGCATCGTAGCCGGTTTTTTCATAAGAAGACAGCAGTCCGCAGGAGGTATCCCGCTTCTTGCCGGCGGGAATGCCGTATTCCGGATCGAGCAGAATGGCGCTTGTATACTTGGTTAATTCTGCAGAAACCAATGTCTTGAATTCACTGAGTTCCTCGTCCGTTGCGTCCTTACCCTGAGCGGTGCCGATCATTCGCTTGAGCGACCCGCGCTGGTCAATGGCCAGTGCGGCAATAATGCCCTTATCATTAGAAAGCTTTTCAAGAAAGTCAAACTTACCCTTCGAAATTTTAACCATACTTTATGCCTCCACAACTGATATTTGGACTTCGTCCCGTCCGAACAATCACAAACGGCGACTATTCGACCATACGCATAGAACCTGTCAATATCGCCTTTTCTCTCACAAATTTCATTTTACGTCAATTTCAGCCGCAAAGTCAATTTGGCAATTGCAATAAATATGTGAACGTATCTTCGTGAAAACGCCTTCGTGGCGCCTATTATTCACCCGAATAATGTCTGGTACAACAGAAACACATTCAGGCTGATCACAACTGCGGCAATGGTCCAAGCGGCCGCCGTCGTAATTTTTCGATTGACAAGAATCCCCATAAGTCGTTTTTTACTCGTAAAAATGACAAGCGGAATAATAGCAAGCGCAATGCCGAATGACAGCAGAACCTGGCTCAACACCAAGGCCTTTGTCGCATTCATACCCGAAATGATCACGATCAGCGGCGGTAACATCGAACAGATGCGGCGGACAAAAATCGGAATCCGATAATGGATGAAGCCTTGCATCATGATATCGCCGGCCAGCGTCCCGACAGAAGAACTGGATAGTCCTGCCGACAGCAGACCGATACCGAACAGCATAGCCGCCACCGGCGCGATATAGCTGCCGAAACCGTGAAAGGCGACCGTCAGATCAACGATCACTTCCTTACCAAAGAACGTCGAAGCGGCCAGTGCCAACATAATCGCATTAATTAAACCGGCAATGATCATCGCAATCAGAATGTCAACCACTTCGAAGTGAAAAATTTTCTTCCGTTCTGCCGGCGTCTGGCCGATAACCCGTCGGCATGTCAGTCCGGAATGCATGTAAATCGCGTGAGGCATCACCGTCGCCCCGAGAATTCCGGCGGCCAATAGTACGCTGTCCGACCCCTTAAAATGGGGAACAAAACCTTGCAGCAACGACCCGAGTTGCGGCGGCGCGAAAAAAATATCGGCACTAAAAGCAATGACGACGATAAATACCAAACAGGCGATCGCCATCTCCAGCGACCGATATCCTCTGATCTGAAAAGTCAAAATGCCAAGTGCACATGCGGCGGTCAGAATTGCCGCCGGAATCATCGGCATACCGAAAACAAGATGAAAACCGAGCGCCGCCCCGATAAACTCCGCCAAGTCGGTAGCCATGACCACAATCTCGCCCTGCACCCAATAAAAAAACGCCACACCGCGTTTCCACTCATCGCGCAATACTTCCGGTAAATTGCGTGACGTTGCGATGCCAAGCTTAGCCGACAACATTTGAATGAGAATGGCCATCAAATTCGAAATGATAACGACCCAAAGCAGCAGATAGCCATATTGCGAACCGGCTTGAATGTTCGTCGCATAGTTTCCCGGATCGATATAGGCCACGGCAGCAATAAAAGCCGGCCCGATAAAAGGAAGAACCCTCCGCCACCCGCGTTTTTTGCCAATCACGTGACGAAACGTCTGCCCCGCTTCATTCGTCCGCCGTTGTGCTTGTCCGCTCCCCCGATTCTCGCCCTGAAGCGTTGGATGTGGCCGCTCCTTCTGCCTTCCGGAGCTCATCGGATCGCCTCCTCTATTACCTCAGTGAATATTTGTTTCCCTTATAAAACTAAGTCCCGCATTTACGATATGACAACCGCGGCAAAAAAGCAACCACTCGCGTTCTAAGCGCCACAGTGAGTACAGATAAATTGGGAAGGGCGGGCTATTCCATTTCTTCCGGAAGATGAAGAAAACACAGAGCGAGGAACAGCGCAGCACAAAGAAAGCCGTACAGAGGATAGAGTACGCGGATTAATTCACCGTAATCCAGCTGACCGATCAGAAGCGCACCGGCGGCGGGCAGTAAAGCGGCGGGCAGCGGGCGGATCAGATTGGGAAACGCGCTAACCAGCTGACGCGATAAGCCGTAGATATTTCCGACAAAAGTCGAGAGAATTTCCCCGAGAATCACGTTGACAAAGAAAAAATGCAGCAGCGTGCCGAGCGGGCGAACCAACTCAGCCATCGGCATATCGAACTGGAGCAAGGACGGCCGACGGAGCAGCATCAAGTGGGCGGCAAGCAGAAGCAAGGCCAGCCCGATCCCGCCGAGCCAGCCTCCCGCACCTGTCTCTTATACACATCTCCGAG
>UQRJ01000186.1 GCA_900543345.1 uncultured Sporolactobacillus sp.
TAAGAGACAGGTATAGGGATGTGCTACCATAAGTAAGCAGGAAAGACCTTGTTCAGATATCGCACTGAAAAGACTGAAAGATTCGCTGATTTAAATGATTGCAAAAGGTTTTGCAAGAAGAAAGACAATGCGGCACCGTGTCCTGTTCCGAACGGCGGAGGATGTACTCTGCAATTCGGAAGGGACTTTCGCATGCTTTCCGGTGTTTCGGACGGCCGCCGCGTGTCGGAGAAAGCGGTAAAAATCTGCGACGGCAACAGTCGATCCGCCTGATTAGCACAAAAGCTCCGCCAAGCGATGCTGTTTTGTTTTTTACATCTGCCACTCAAAATGAGTAAATGGCGGCGAAACGAACGCTCCGGCGTCCGGCGCTATTTACTGGATAAGAAAATTGATGAGAAGCAAAAACTTGCAGAATATTCTTTCCATGATCACCGCAGGGGTGCGGCCGATTTGTGTTTGCACCGCCCTGTCCGAGCGGTGCAAGGCGGAATTTCCGCCGCAATAAATCCGGGCGGAAATTTAACGCTTGATGCTCACTCGAGGTGCAAAGCGGTCGAACACTATCATAGCATCTCCCATCTCCGCAGCGAATGTATAGGAAGCCGCATTTCCGACGAAGCTGGTGGTATGTATAGCGGTCCCGTCATGCACCGATCGATGCCGGACGGTTACATACATTTGTAGCAGATGAAACGAAGCGCTAAATCGGCCGATAATCAAGGTATAGAAAAAATAGATCGGCTGATAGACAGTTGGTAGTTACAAGTCACGATCTGAGCAGGTTTCCTTAATTTTTTCCATTTCCACTTGATCAGGAGGATGTTGATATGGCACTTACACTTTTGGAGAAAACGAGAAAAATCAACCACTTATTGCAAGGCGTCAAAACCCAGGTCGATTTCAATGAGATGGCGCGGACGTTGCGCGATGTCATCCAGACCAATACATTTGTGGTCAGCAGGCGAGGAAAGATTCTCGGCCTGTCGCTGAAATTGGAATTTGAGAACGAGCGTGTCCGTGAAATGTTTGAACGAAGGCAATTTCCGGAAGATTATACGCAGAGCCTATTTACCATCACACAGACTTCGCCGAACCTTGACGTCAACAGCGAGTTTACCGGATTTCCTGTCGAGAACAGGGATCTGTTTGCCAATGGGCTGACAACGATTGTTCCGATTGTCGGCGGCGGCGAACGGCTGGGTACGCTGATCCTTTCCCGCTTGAACGATCCGTTTACCGATGAGGATCTGATCTTGGCCGAATACGGTGCAACGGTCGTCGGTATGGAAATTCTGCGTGAGAAAAAAGATGAAGTAGAAGAAGAAGCCCGGGAAAAGGCGATTGTACAGATGGCGATCGGTTCCCTTTCTTATAGCGAACTCGAAGCGATCGAACATATTTTTGAAGAGCTGGACGGAAAAGAAGGCCTGCTTGTGGCCAGTAAGGTTGCCGATCGTGTCGGCATCACTCGTTCGGTCATTGTCAATGCGTTGCGAAAGTTGGAAAGCGCTGGCGTTATCGAATCACGATCGCTCGGTATGAAGGGAACGTATATCAAAGTGCTGAATGAAAAATTTCTTAATGAATTGAAACGAATTAAGGGCGAATAAGGCAAGGGACGGGAATATGGCAGCGGGACTTTCGGACGCCACCAAAAGGGCGGATCGAAAGTCCCGCTGTTTTTTATTATTTTTCTATTTTAGGCTTCATTAAAAATTAATCCGGGATTTTTTACGTGATCAATGTTAAAAAATCCAATAAAATGAGTCTTTAAGCCTAATATATATTGAATATCTCCGCTTTGTTAGCGGATACAGGTAGGAAAAAAGGCAACTAAATGCGGTTTTATTGGTAATATATAGCAATAAATAAGCCATTAGACCCGACTAAATTTGAAAAGCAGGGGTTAATTTTGTCGAAATGAAAAGAATTTCATAGACAGTACGAGAAATATTGATAAAATATACATATAACGAATTGAGTAGATCTGAAGAAGGGAAGCGGGATGATGTTTTCGGTGACACCTACAGCTTTATCCGCGATCGAACGCTCACTGAACGCGTCGATGGCAACGCAAAATACAATTTCGCAAAATATTGCCAACATCGACACTCCCGGGTATAAAGCGAAAAAAGTGGTGTTTAACGACACGCTCCAACAAGCACTAAAGGCTCATAAAACGAGTACAAACCAGCTGGACTTTTCTACTAGTCCGTCCGATTATCGTGTTGTTACCGATACATACGGAACACTGCAAAATAACGGTAATAACGTCGATATCGACCACGAGATGTCCGAACTGGCCCAAAATCAGTTGCTGTACCAGACGCTGACTCAATCGGCTGCGGACCAATTCAAGCGATTCAATATCGTACTGGGAGGCGCAAACTGATGGGCATGTTCGACGGTATGAATATTTCCGCGTCCAATCTGACCGCTCAGCGGCTGCGCATGGACGTCGCTTCGGCAAATGTTGCAAACATGGATACCACCCGGGCAAGGAGAGTTAACGGGCGGTGGGAGCCATACAGACGGAAAGTGGTTAATCTGAAGACGATCGATTCTTCGTTTGATTCGGTTCTCAAAAAATCACTCGGCAGCGCCAGCGGCGGTGTAGAAGTTGCATCAATCTCGGAAGATCCGACGGCATTTCCGGAAAAATACGACCCGTCGGATCCGGATGCCGACAACAATGGCTATGTCCGAGAATCAAATGTCGATCCGCTGAAGGAAATGGTCGATCTGATGGATGCCAACCGTTCGTATGAGGCGGGAGTAACCGCCGTGGATGCTGAGAAAAACATGCTCTCCAGAGCACTCGATATCGGAAGGTAGGGTGACAACTTATGGCTATCAATCCGGTTAACTTAAACGCCGGTGCCGCCAGCTCGGCGGTGACGCAACAAACGCCGGCGAGCTCCGGTTCGTCTTTTTCCGACGTATTAAAGCAGGCGGTGGATACGGTAAACGATTCGGTGCAGACGGCGGATCAGAAGGTGACGGACGTGGCAAACGGTTCAAGTAATGAAGACCTACATAACGTAATGATCGCCATGCAAAAAGCGGATGTCATGTTGAGAACTGCCGTTCAGGTCAGAGACCGGGTGGTCGACGCTTATCAAGAAATTATGAGAATGCAAATCTAGCACCGGTCGGGCGTTGATGCGAACGGAGGATACGGATGAAAAGCAAACTATTGGGATGGTATCACCGAGGACGCGATTACTGGAAAGAGCTTCCCAAAAAGAGAAAGATTGTGTCCGTCAGCGTGCTTATCGGTGTCCTGGCAGTCATTTTATTAATGATATTGCTTCTGAACGTTAAGCATTATGCCCCCTTATACAGCAATCTTTCGGCCAGCGAAGCGGGACAGATTAAGGAAACGCTGGATAGTCAGAAGGTTCCTTATAAGCTCTCAAGTGGTGGTACAACGATCAGTGTACCGAAAGATCAAGTAGATAAATTGAAAGTCGAACTGGCTGCACAGGGCATTCCGAAGACCGGTCAAATCGATTATTCGTTCTTCGGGAAAAACGCTGGCTTCGGTATGACGGACAAGCAGTTCGACGTGTTGCAGCGTGCGGCCATGCAAACCGAATTGGCTAATCTGATTTCCAATACCAAAGGCGTCAAATCGGCGAAAGTCATGATTACACTTCCCGAGAACGATGCCTGGGTCAGTCAGAAGGACAACAAAAGCCGTTCATCGGCATCGATCGTGCTGAATGTCGATCCCGGCGATCAACTGAGTAATGCACAGGTTCGCGGTCTCTATCATTTGGTTGCTAAAAGCGTACCGAATTTATCGGAAAGCGACATCGTCATCATGGATCAATATTATAACTATTACGATTTAAAGAGTGACGATGCCGAAAATAATACGGCCACGACCTATAAACAGCAACAGCAGATTGTTCGCGATGTGGAAAATAATGTGCAGCGCAGAGTGACCCAGATGCTGACGACGATGATGGGCCAGGGAAAAGTCATGGTTAATGTCACGGCCAACGTTGATTTTACCCGGACGAAGGAAAAACAGGATCTTGTCGAGCCGGTCAACCAGCAAACGATGGAAGGTTTGCAAACCAGTACCGAACATATCACGGAAACTTACACCGGCCAGGGGGCGGCCGGCCAGGCCGGAACGGGAACGAACGATGTACCCACCTATCAAAACGGAAATAGTGGAAACGGTACGTACCAGAAAGTCGAAGACCGCGTGAACTATGAATTCAATCGCATTCATCGTGAGGTCGTCAACAGTCCTTATAAGGTGACCGACCTGGGCATCCAAGTGTTGATCGAACCGCCGCGGGCGAACAATAATAATTCGCTCCCGCAGCAGCGTATTAACGACGTGAAGCAAATTCTTAATTCCGTCATTCAGACGTCGATTTCCGACGGTCAGGGCCAGGAACTCCCGACGAATGCGGTCAATCAGAAAACAGTCGTATCTGTCGGCCGATTGAACGGCCAGTTATCGAATGGCCAGACGGGCGGATTTAATTGGTGGCCGTGGATTATCGGCGCCCTGGCGATACTGGCGGTCGGCGGATTAGCGACCTGGCTCATCCTGCGGAGACGCAGAAGGCGCCGTGAAGAAGAGGAAGAAGAAGAAAACGAAGCACTTGCCCGTGAAACCGCCGAACAAGCGGAGGAGTCAAAGGCAACTTTGGAAGGGAACCCCACTCCCGAACAAAAGAAATATAATGAACTGGAAAAAATGGCCAGTCAGAAGCCGGAGCAGTTTGTTAAATTGTTGAGAAGCTGGATGGTCGACGATCGCTGAGGAGGAAGAGCCATGGTTGAGCGGAAGAAACTTACCGGCCAGCAAAAGGCCGCCATTCTGATGATTGCACTTGGAACCGAAGTCTCGGCAAATGTTTACAAACATTTGACAGAACAAGAAATTGAAGATCTAACATTAGAAATTTCCAATGCCCGCAAGGTCGATTCCGAGATGAAGAAACAAGTTATTGATGAATTTTTCCAAACGGCTAAGGCTCAGGAATATATTTCTCAAGGCGGCATCGGTTATGCCAAACAGATTCTCGATAAAGCGCTCGGGTCGGAACAGGCCAATGAAATTATCCAGCGGTTGACCTCGACGTTGCAAGTTCGTCCGTTTGATTTTATGCGCAAGAGCGATCCGCAGCAGATTCTCAATTTTTTGCAAAATGAACATCCCCAAACGATTGCGCTTGTCCTTTCCTACCTGGAGCCCAATCAGGCGGCAACCGTACTTTCCGGATTGCCGGTAGACAGTCAGGCGGATATCGCCAAGCGCATCGCAACGATGGACCGGACGTCGCCTGAAATTATTGCTCAAGTTGAGAAAATACTGGAGAAGAAGATATCCAGTTCTTCGATCAATCAAGATTATACCCAAACCGGCGGCATCGCTTCGGCGGTGAACGTATTGAACGGCGTTGACCGATCGACGGAAAAGAATATCATTGAACAACTGAAGAAAAAAGATCCCGACCTGGCGGAAGAAATCAAGAAGCGTATGTTTGTTTTCGAGGATATCGTCGTTCTGGACGATCGGGCAATTCAGAAAGTACTGCGGGAAAGCGACAACGAAGATCTCGTTCTGGCGATGAAAACGGCAAGCGACGAAGTCAAAGAAGTGTTGTTTCGCAACATGTCGGAGCGGATGGCCGCCAGTTTCAAAGAAGAACTGCAGTACATGGGTCCGGTCAGGCTGCATGATGTCGAAGAAGCACAGACGCGCATCGTGAATACGATCCGTAAACTGGAGGACGCCGGCGAAATCGTCATCGCCCGCGGCAAGGGAGACGATGTCATTGTCTAATGTGATCAAATCGCCGGTGCCAATCAGCAAGCGACGGGTGATCACCCGCCCGGTTGTCGTCGATCCGGAACTCGATGCTTTAAGATGCCGAGTGGATCAAGCGTCTGCCGACCAGACGATCGAAAAACGGATCGACCGGGCGAAAGCGGAAGCGGCGGCAATTGTCCGAAAAGCCCGGGAAAAGGCACAAGCGCAGAAACGACAAATGGCTCAAGAGCTGTCTCTTATACACATCTCCGAGCCCACGAGACCCTAAGACATCTC
>UQRJ01000187.1 GCA_900543345.1 uncultured Sporolactobacillus sp.
TTATAGGCTACTGTCCCCAGGCCGCCCGCGCCGATGACGCCCGCTACCGCGGTATTGCCGATCAGTGCGATCAGCGTGACGGTCATTCCGGACACGATGGCCGGCAGCGACTCGGGGATTAATACCTTATAAATGATCTGAAACCGACTCGCTCCCATTGCTTGTGAAGCTTCAATGACCCCTTTATCAACCTCTCTGAGCCCAATTTCCACCAATCGCCCGAAAAACGGCGAGGAACCGATGATGATCGATGGAAGCGCCGCCGATGTTCCGATCATGGTGCCGAGGATCAATACGGTAAGCGGGATCAGCAAAATGATTAAAATGATAAACGGAATCGAACGGAACACATTAACAAAAGAGGCAGTCAGCCGATAGATGATGCTGTTCTGGTACAGTCCGCCTTTGTCCGTCAGAAACAAGAGCAGGCCGAGCAGTAAACCGAAAAGGAAAGTAAAAACACCGGAAATCAACGTCATGTATAATGTCTGACCGGTCGCCAGCAGCATCTCCGACCAGACAACGTTTGGAAAGAGCTGTGTCATAGCGCCGTCACTTCGACTGCCGATCGTTCTGTTTTCAATCGGTGGATGGCCGAATGTATCGCTTGCTCCGGTCCTTCGATCAGCAAAATGAACGTCCACGTCATGCTCCCTGTTGTCGGCGAACAGGAACTTTCAACAATCGTCGTATTCAAGTTGCGCTGTTGGAACAGGCCCTCGAGCACGGCTTGCTGGTCATCCCGGCTGTTGAGTGCGAAACGGACGAGCCGCCCCAGCGGATGAATCGTCCGTAACAAGTGGAGGCGCGCGTTCCGCTCAATCGACGATCCGGAGCGGCCGACAAATTCACGGGTGATCGGTTTTTGCGGATTGCCGAACACATCCGCTACCTTTCCTTCCTCGACAATGACGCCGCGATCGAGGACCGCCACGCGATCGCAGATCTTGGAGACAACTTGCATTTCATGAGTAATCAGGACAATCGTGATGCCGAATTTCCGGTTAATCTCTCGCAGCAGGTGGAGAATGGCATCCGTTGTTTTCGGATCCAAAGCCGAAGTAGCCTCATCGCAGAGCAGCACTTTCGGATTGCTGCTCAATGCCCGGGCAATGCCCACACGCTGCTTCTGACCGCCGCTGAGTTGGGATGGGTAAGCATGCTCCCTCCCCTTCAAGCCGACGATTTCAACCAATTCTTCAACTCTTTTTATTCTTTTTTCTTTTTTCATCCCGGACAGCTCCAGCGGGAAAGCAATGTTCTCAGCGACCGTCCGTGACCACAACAGGTTGAAATGCTGAAAAATCATGCCGATCTGTCGTCGCTGATTTCTTAATTCCCGTTCAGACAGTGCGGTCAACTGATGCCCGTCAACCATAATCTCGCCGGATGTCGGCTTTTCCAACAGATTGATCAGACGGATCAGCGTACTTTTCCCCGCTCCGCTGTAACCAATCACCCCGAATATTTCACCGTGCTTGATAGTAAGGCTGACATTTTTCAGTGCTTCGACCGAACCGTTGTCTGTATGAAAAATCTTTTTCACATGATTCAATTGAATCAACCTTGTTCCCCACCTTCAAACCCCTTTTTTCTCTATGAATTGAAATCCGATCAATTTTTACGTATTATAGCTACCTTTGCTCCCTTCTCGATAAGTTTGCAGGCAATAAAAAAAGCCCTCGATGAGAAAGGCCCGTCTCTCTCATCTGCCGGATAATGATATCCGCAGGAATTAGCACCTTTCCGGATTTTTACAAAATTCCGGTGGTTGCCGGGCATCATCGGGCCAGTCCCTCTGCCACTCTGGATAAGAGCTATCTATTCACTTAAAGTACATCAAATGTAACACGCCATAAAAACTTTGTCAAATTTCCCGACAAAGCAACCATTAAAAAATGCGCCATAATCGCTTTTCCGCCCTACAGGTTACCTTAAAAGCCGCATTCGCCAAGCGAGACAGGCCGCTAAGTCACTGTCGACGAAATCGGCGTTACGTTACCCGAAAGTCGAGACGGTCTTGAAAAATCGCCTCGACTGTGCGGAATTTTGGCGGTGGATGACGGCAAAAAAAATAAACTGCCAAACCTTATCCAAAATGAATGATTACTTTTGTGTGACCGTCGACAGAATTTGCTTGCGAAATAATCCCTTTCGAATTTTGCCGGAGGCGGTCTTCGGCAGGCGATCGATGAAATGGATGCGGCGGGGGCGTTTGAAATCGGTCAGTTGTCTTTTTAGATAATTTTTGACTTGGCCTTCCGTCAGTGTTTGTCCGTCTTTAACGACAATATAAGCCTCGACCGACTCTCCTCTCAGCTTATCGGGCAGACCGATAACGGCCACTTCTTCAACAGCGGGTAGGTTATAGATGACTTTTTCAATCTCTGCCGGATAAACATTCTGACCGCTGACGATGATCAGACTTTTCTTTCGATCCACCAGATAATAGTAGCCATCGCCGTCTTCCCGGGCTAAGTCGCCGGTATGGAGCCACCCGTCAACGATGGCTTTTTTGGTTGCTTCCGGTCGCCGCCAGTAACCGGCCATCATTTCCGGTGTTTTAGTAATCAATTCGCCGATTTTGCCTTTTGCTACATCACCACCTTGATCGTCCACAATGCGCGTTTGAATATCCGGATAAATCTTCGTTGTGCCGCATGTACCGGGATGCAGTCCGTCCGGCCGCTCCAGCGGTTCCAAAGTCAGCAGCGGACCGCTTTCTGTTTGCCCGCTGCCTTGTACAAACGGCGCGCCCATGATTTTTTCCAATGCGGTTTGCAGATGCAGTGGCATCGGTGCGGCGCCGACGAACGCAAAGCGTAACTGCTCGAAATGAAACTGTCCGGGATTCTTTTTGATCTCATCGTACATCGTCATAAACATTGCCGGTACACCGGCGATAAACGTCGCACCGTACTGAGTCATTTCTGCCAATACACTGTGCGGATGAAAAGCGCGGCGTAAGGCAAAATGCCCACCGTAAAACATCAGCGGAATCCATTCGACAATTGGCGCAAAGACATGAATATAGGGGAGAGTGTTAATGGTTACATCGTTTTCCGTGTAGTGATAGGAAGATCCCAAGCGTAAACCGTTACTGATGAAGCGGCCGTTTAATTGCACGGCGCCTTTCGGTTCTCCGGTTGTTCCCGATGTGTAATAAATCATGGATCGTCCGGAGTCACATGGCCATCCCACATTTCCGGTTCATGAATCAGTTCGTCCCACGAGAGAATATCTTTCTCCGGATGGCCGCCAATTTGGATCAAGAATCGTACCGACTTGGCCCGGCACTGCTTGACTTTCTGAATAAAGGCCGGTGTGCCGATCACCGTATTGGCTTGTGAATCGCGCAAATAATAGGCAATTTCCGTTGCTTGAAATCCGGCATGGCTGGGAATGTAAATCGCCCCCAGACGAGCAACGGCGGCAAAAGCAATTAATTCTTCCGGAGCATTCGCCATGCCGATAATGACGCGGTCACCACGGGCAATGCCCAGTTTTTTTAGAGCCGCGGCAACGTGTGCAGCTGCTTCATTCACCTGTCCGTACGTATAAGCCTCATCTTGGAAATAAAAGAGCGTCCGATCCGGAAAAGCCTCCGCCTGACCGGCGAGTAGAGCACTTAAAGTTCTTTTCCCCCGATACATTCAAGGGTGCCTCCTCCTATGCATTTTAGTTGACGCTTTTCTAAGTCGCATAAATGTGAGAAATACTTTTTTATATTTTACATCAATAATAGGCGATATGAAAAATATTTTGCAAAATGGCTGTGAATTAACGTTTAAGATTTCAAGTCAAACGGGACGGGGAAGAAGATTAAACATTCTTTTAAATGTCAACAAATGAATTCGCTGTCGAACGGTATCATGCAACTTCCCAGCAACAGATAAAAAAATCAGCCTGACAACGGTGACGGTGGCAGACTGTAAGAGAATGATAATAGGCGCGGTTTGAACCTCTTTCTTTCTGCTAAATTATCGGGGTAATCTAGGCATAGAATTGATTCAGCTGTGCCGCAAATTCAGCAGCTTCTGCCGGTGTATTTTCATCGCCGAAAGAAATGCGGATATAATGCTCAATCTCCTGCGGCGCGAGCTGCAGGGCAGTCAACGTGCGGTCCGGGCGTGGGTCGCGCAGGCTGCAGGCACTAACCGTCGAGATTGCATAACCGCGCCGGCCGAGTTCCGTCGCGGCTTCCTGGCCGGGAGTATGCGGCAGGATCATGCCGAGGATACCGGCATAGCCGGTAAAATTGTCTACTATTTTAAAAGAAGGCGCCAGTTGGCGGATCAGCTCGCGGCGCAGCCGTTCGACCGTTTGCTCGTGCTTCGGCAACTTGTCTAGGGCGTCCTGCAATGCAGTTGTCATGCTGGCAATGGCCGGTACGTCGAGTGTGCCCGCCAGAAAGCCTGACTGTTGGAAAACATCGGCGAATTGCGGATAGGTTTCGACCTCCGGCGACAGATAAAGAAAGCCGCAGCCTTTTGGACCGTTGAATTTATGGGCGCTAACGCTGAACCCGGCTAACCCGGCAACGGTCAACGGCACTTTCCCCATTGCCTGCACGGCGTCGACAAACAATGACACATGATGAGTTTGGGCGACTTGGCTAAGTGCTGCCGTCGGCTGGCGGATGCCGGTGACGGCATTGACGGCCTGAACCACTATCAGTGCCGTGTGCGCTGTAATCGCTGCCGCCAACGTATCCGGCGTAACGTGGCCTTGAGCGTCGATCGGCAGAACGCGCACTGCACAGCCGTCCGTCCGGCTTATTTTTTCTAGTAACTGGTAGATTGACGCATGTTCAAGCGGGCTGACGAGAATCTCGCGTTTATCCGGTGCGCCGAGCAGTGTCCGGATGCCTAATTGATTACTCTCGGTCCCGCCGCTCGTAAACACAATACCGTCAGGATCCAGATCGAGCCGTTCGGCGATCTGCCGGCGGCAAAGCTTGACGATATAGCCCGCTTCCGTACCGGCGCGATGCAGGCTTTCGCTGTTGGCAAAGTAATTCTCAGCGATTTTTTCATAAGTGGTCAACGCGTGACGGCTCATCTTCGTCGTCGCCGCATTATCAAAATAAATCATCACGTTTCAGCTCCGTTAGTTTAAAATCAGCCTAAGGCAAACATCCGCTCCAGCGCCTTCCTCGCGCCGGCGGCCGTTTTCGGCGCGACCCGGATGACGTTGTTCGGGCGATGCTGCGCCAAGTGATCCATCGCCAGTGCCAGATGCGGCTGATCGATGCGGTTCATCAGAATACATGAGCAGGAGATCGGATTCAAAAACATGACATGCTTATCGGGGAACCACTTCATCATCCGCCCGACCAGGTTGTTGTCGGTACCGACGGCAAATCGTGAACCGGCCGGTGCTTCGCGGACGATCCGGATCAGCACCGCCGTCGAACCGACTTGGTCGGCTGCTTCGACAACTTCTCGGCAGCATTCCGGATGGACGATCACGTGGGCGTCCGGATGATTTTTCCGAATCGTCCGTACATTATCGACGGTAAACTGCCGGTGCACCGAGCAGAATCCGTTCCAGAGGATGACACGGGTTTCGTCCGGCCGCGCGGCGTCGAGCCGACGTTCCTGCGGTTGCCACATAGCGATTTGCTCTTCGGGGACACCCAACTTCAGCGCCGTATTGCGTCCCAAGTGCTGATCGGGCAAGAACAGCAGATGTTTGCTGCGCGCGAGCGCCCAGGCGACGATCCGGTCGGCATTGCCCGAGGTGACCACAAGCCCGCCGTGGCGGCCGACGAAATCCTTGATCGCAGCGGTCGAATTGACGTAAGTGATCGGCAGAATCGTATCGCCGTATTGCTGTTGTAAAAAGTCCCATGCTGTCCGCAACTGAAAAACATTGGCCATATCGGCCAGCGAACAACCGGCCATCGGATCGGGTAAGATCACCTGCTGGCCGTCGGCTGTCAGAATGTCGGCGGTTTCGGCCATGAAATGGACGCCGCAGAAGATGATCGTTCGGGCGGTGTGATTTTTCGCGGCAATCCGGGCCCTGTCTCTTATACACATCTCCGAGCCCACGAGACCCTAAGACATCTC
>UQRJ01000188.1 GCA_900543345.1 uncultured Sporolactobacillus sp.
AGATGTCTTAGGGTCTCGTGGGCTCGGAGATGTGTATAAGAGACAGGTATTGAATGTTGGCAATACCGCATGACGAATAGGCTTTTAATGAGCAAAAAAATGGATTCAAACCGGCAATCGTGCAACAATATGATTACAGTTGCTATCGTTCTTCGTTAGCGGCTCCATCATCTATAGACGTCGAAATATGAAAAATATTTTCAGTAAGAAAATACTTACTGGAAAATAAAGGAGAAATGATGCATGGTTGCAAAAGTTTCGGATGTGACGACTTATAAAGCATATCTGGCCGGTGAATGGAAAAATTCCGTTTCCGGCGATACGATTGCGATCCGCTCTCCCTATCTGCGCAAGACGATCGGCTGCGTCCAGGCCGTAACGCAGGGCGAAGTGGATGAGGCGGTTCAAAAAGCTCATCAAGTTCAAAAAGAATGGGCGCGGCTTTCGCTGAGCGAGCGTGGCGCATATCTGAACCGCTGGGCAGACGAACTGGAAAAAAACAATGAAGAAATTGCCGAATCCATTATGGAGGAAGTTGGCAAGGGCTACAAAGATGCCAAGAAAGAAGTCATTCGTACTGCCGACCTGATCCGTTATACGGTGCAGGAAGCACTGCACATGCACGGCGAGAGTCTGCGGGGCGACGGTTTTCCCGGCGGGTCGAAGAAAAAGTTGGGCATTGTCGAACGCGGGCCGCTGGGCGTGATTTTGGCAATTTCGCCGTTTAATTATCCTGTCAATTTGGCAGCGTCGAAAATTGCGCCGGCGCTAATGGCGGGCAACGGTGTGATTTTCAAACCGGCAACGCAGGGGTCGATCAGCGGCATTAAAATGATCGAGGCACTCGACAATGCCGGTTTACCGAAGGGGCTACTCAGTCTGACGACTGGACGCGGATCGGTGATCGGCGATTATCTGGTCGAACATTCGGGCATCAATATGATCAGTTTCACCGGTGGATCGAAAACGGGCCGCCATTTATCGTCGCAAGCAACGATGACACCGCTTGTGCTTGAGTTGGGCGGGAAAGATCCGGCAATCGTCTGTGAAGATGCGGATCTCGACGTGACGGTAAAGAGTATCATGAACGGCGCTTTTTCCTACTCGGCACAGCGCTGCACGGCGATTAAACGGGTGCTGGTCAATGAACGGATTGCCGACGAACTGGTCGGCCGGCTGAAAACGGAAGTGGAGAAATTGACTGTCGGCTCACCGGAAGACGACTGCACGATTGTACCGCTGATCGACGATAAGGCGGCGGATGGGGTCCAAGTCTTGATCGACGACGCTCTGGCCAAGCACGCGACGTTGGTTACAGGCAATCAGCGAAAAGACAATTTGATCTATCCGACATTACTCGATCATGTGACGGAGGACATGGATGTTGCTTGGATCGAACCGTTCGGCCCGGTATTGCCGATTATTCGTGTTAAATCGGATAAAGAAGCAGTCGAAATTGCTAATAAGTCACAATTCGGACTGCAGGCGAGCGTATTTACCCAAGATGTCGATCGGGCCTTAGAGGTAGCCAAAGAAGTAGAAGCCGGCACGGTCCAGATCAACGGACGGACAGAGCGTGGGCCGGATCATTTCCCGTTCCTCGGTGTCAAAGCATCCGGTATGGGTGTGCAGGGCATTCATAACAGTCTTATTTCGATGTCGCGTCAGAAAGTGACGGTTCTGAATTTGAAGTGATCGAATGAAAAAAGAAGGTAAGCTCCCTTCTTTTTTCAGGCCAAGCAATGAAAGCACTTACATACAAGAACGCGGTAAAGGGACGTGCCCTTTTACCGGTCAATAAAACGGTCCCGGCCCATATGGAGGGAAAGGTTTCGGTCCATAGGAAGGGAATGACCCCGGTCCGTAAGCAGGAAAGGAACCGGGCCCGTATGGCCCGTACGGACGGATACCGATGATTGTTCCGAGGCCGATACCCAGCAAACTCCCGGCGAATCCGCCCCAGAATGCTTGCGGACCGAAAGCCGGGCCGAAGAAACCGGGATCCCGGCTTTCTCCGCGCATATCGCCGGTGTCGATCGGTTTGAGATAGACTTGATTCTGATCCACTGCTTCAAGAATACCGATCAGGACTTCCCCGTTTTCACATTGAATTTCAACCGGTTGATGTAACAGTGATTGATAAAAATCGATGGACATCATTTGACGCTCCTCTTTTAACAGTTGTCGATTGCCTATGGTCAATGTATGCGGATGCGCCGGAAAACGGGCGGGCGGTTGCCTACTGCCCCAATCTTAACTAAAGGAGGATTGAGAAGTATGTCGTGGACGATTCGTTCGATTGAACCGGAAGATAAAAAGCAGATCCGTCTACTTGCCGCGGCGCAGTGGGGAGGCAGCCTCATGATTGTACACGATCAAGTGTTTGAGTTGACGCGACTTCCCGGTTTTATTGCTTGTGATGAAGAACGGACCGTCGGGTTGATTACGTATCGCTTGGAAGCCGGCGTGATGGAAATTTTGTCACTAAACAGTCTTTGTGAACAGCAAGGCATCGGTTCGCGGCTACTCGCGGCGGTGATTCGCGAAGCAGAGTTACGGAAAATGAAGCGCTTATACTTGACGACGACTAACGATAACTTGAATGCACTCGGCTTTTATCAGAAAAGAGGCTTTACACTGACAACGTTGAGAATCGGCGCCGTCAATCGGGCACGGCTGCAAAAACCATCTATTCCGCTCAAAAGCGCAGAAGGAATTCCAATTGAACATGAATTAGAATTGGATTATGTTTTTCCGAAGTCTCCATTTGCTAATCACTCGAGAAAAGTGTAAAATTTAGTCTATACAATGAATGAAGGAGGGCGGAGACATCGATGTATTTATCCGTTGTGTGCGAACTCGGTCTGGCTTGACAAGGGTGGAGTTTGTCCTTTTGTCATGAGAGACGGTCGGGTTCGGCAATGGGTAGAGGATGTTTCCGCTTTGCCTGGTAAGTTTGATGAAAAATCAAACGGGGACGGAGCATCTTGGACTCTGTCCCCGTTTCTATCGGCGAATCGGGTTCCGCCTCTCTGCTTGCCGGCACCGGCCGGAAGGAAGGGAGAAGTTGTGTGCGATGCTTGTTGAAGCAAAAAATCTGTCGTTTTCATATGGCGACAAACCAATTTATCAGGATATGAATTTTCGCCTGACGGAGGGCGAACACATCGCGCTAGTCGGTGCGAATGGGACGGGGAAGACGACATTTCTGAAGCTACTGACCGGAAAACTGCTTCCGGATGAGGGAATTGTCGAACGAAAAAAAGGGCTGCACGCCGGAGTCATCGAGCAGCATCTGCACTTTAAATCGGCCGAGACGATCAATGCTTTTCTGAAAAGTGCCTTTCGGCCGCTATTTGCGGCTGAAGCACGGATGAAGGAACTGGCTGTGCAGATGCAAAGCCCGTCGGTCGATCCGTCCTGCCTCGATGAATACGGCCGCTTGCAGGAGCAGCTGATTTCCGAAGACTTTTATACAGTTGATGCCCGGATCCGTGAAACGGCAGATGGGCTTGGCCTGACGGCGATCGGTCTGGATACGCCGGTTCGGCGGATGAGCGGCGGTCAGCTGACCAAGCTTTGCCTGGCAAGGCTGTTGCTGGCAAAACCGGAAATGTTGCTGCTGGACGAGCCGACGAATTATCTGGATGTTGCTCACATCGACTGGCTGGCCGAGTATTTGAATGGCTATCCACATGCCTTTGTCGTCATTTCGCACGACACGTCGTTCCTGAACCGGATTGCACGCCTCGTCTATCATCTTGAAAATCATCGGCTCGTTCGTTATGTCGGTGACTATCGGGCGTTTCTGCAACAGCATGATCTACGCGCCCGCCAGCAGGATATTGCTTATCGTCAGCAGCAGCGGCAGATTAAAAAGCTGGAGACATATATTCAGAAAAACAAGGTCAGAACGGCCACCGCACGTCAGGCGAAAAGTCGGGAAAAGATGCTGCAGCGAATCGAGCGAATCGATCCTCCGGCTGCCGAGCACAAGCCGTCATTTCATTTTCATGTCGCTCGCCAGCCGGTCCGCGTCCTTTTTACTGCGAAACGGCTCGTCGTCGGTTATGATCATCCCCTGCTTCCGCCGGTTGATCTGGAGATTGTCCGCGGGGAGAAAGTGGCGCTGACCGGTCACAACGGCATCGGAAAAACGACTTTTTTGAAGACACTGCTTGGCTTGTTGCCTCCGCTTGCCGGCCGGCGGACCATAGGCGACCGTGTCTTGCCGGGCTATTTTGCTCAACTCGCGCAATCGCCCGCCAGTACGCCGCTCGAGTGGATGAGTGAGCAGTTTCCGTCGCTCGATAAGAAGCTGCTTTATCAATGCCTTGCTCAATGCGGAGTCTCCGCCGAGCACATGCGTCAGCCGATGAAAACACTGAGCGGCGGGGAAGAAACGAAAGTTCGCATCGCCCGGCTGATGTTGCAGAAGAGCAACATTCTGATTCTTGACGAACCGACGAATCATCTCGATGTATCGGCCAAAGAGGCGCTTAGCCGGGCACTGGGAACCTACGACGGGACGGTTCTGATCGTCAGCCATGAACGTGACTTCTATCGGCCGTGGGCGACGAAAGTCTGGGATCTGGAACGCTGGAGCACAAGCCTTAAATCATCCGATCGGTAAAGCACAGAAAAGAGGATCATCATGCCGGACAAACAGACGACTGAGTTGGATCAACGGACATTAACCGCAGTTTCGCAAATATTTAAGGCAGTTGCCGATCCGACACGCATTCGCATTCTTTACTTGCTTTCACAGGGGGAATGTTCGGTTTCTGAGATTGCCCGGCGTTTGCATCTGCATCAATCGGCTGTTTCACATCAGCTCGGTTTCCTCCGTCATCTGAACCTGGTGAAATCCCGTCGCAGCGGCAAGGAAGTTTTTTACTCTGAGGAAGACGAGCATGTGATGACTATTCTCTCGCAGACGATTATTCATGCACGACATGGATCGACGGATCAATAAAATAGCGGCATATAGAAGCAAGAAAAGACGTCCGGAGCGCTCGGCTTTACGCTCCGGACGTCTTAGTATGGCAAAGGGCGCGCCTCTGTCTTTTTTCGCCGAATGTTGCTATGCTAAGAATAAGGAAAATGACATTTCCAGTTGAAAAAGAGGAAGGGGTTTGCGGTGAATAAAAGCGAAGCATTGATGGTGCTGAAAACCAAGGGCTTTAAACATACCGATAAACGCGAAGATATACTGGAGTTGTTTGATAAAAAAGGCGGCTATCTATCCGCAAAGGATATTCAGGCGGCGCTGAAGGACGATTATCCGGGTATCAGTTTCGATACCATCTATCGCAATCTGTCGTTATTCAAAGACTTGATGATACTGGAAGAAACCGAACTGGACGGTGAAAGGTTATTTCAGTTTTATTGCACGGAACACCACCATCATCATATGATCTGTTTACGCTGCGGGAAAACCTGGACAATCGAAATCTGCCCGATGCATGATTTGGCGGCAGTGGATCCGGATTTTAAAGTGACCGGGCATAAATTCGAAGTGTACGGCTACTGCAAAGCATGCCAGAAAGCGATGAAGAAGCACCAGGAGCGGCCGGTTAATACTCGTTAACCAGCAGCCCGAGCGCTCGGTGTGTCCAGAGCACCCGTTCGACCTCTTGAAGCTGATTGCTTTCGCAGCGAATAATGATGACGACCTTGGGGGAAAATTCTTTTTTTTTGTTCCTTTTTCCAAGCAACCAGTTGATCAAGAGCCCCGCTAAAAAACCGATGATACTCATTGAAACGCCCCAAACGATCGGTCCAAACGGCAGTCTGAAACCGATACTGGCCCCGATAACGCCCATAATGGTGGCGAAAATAAATCCAAGATCCGTCAGACTCCGGCCGTCGTAATCAATCGATGCTGAATCTGACTTTTGTGTTTGCGGCGGCTGACGCAGGTCGGCGGCGAATATCTGTTCCCGTTTAATGCCCATGCTCTCGAGACGGTTCAATACGACTTCCACATAAATGGACTGTTCGAAAACACTCAATACCTCAAACAATAGGTCTGTCTCTTATACACATCTGACGCTGCCGACGAATAGCC
>UQRJ01000189.1 GCA_900543345.1 uncultured Sporolactobacillus sp.
GGCTATTCGTCGGCAGCGTCAGATGTGTATAAGAGACAGAGTCAATACGATGCTGTTCCGTAACGGAGACGGATCGGTCTCGTTTGTTATCGCTTCGATAACATTGCTGACATTATCCTTGATTCTGACGGCTTCGGGTATTTTCGAAGCCTCAGGCGCACCTTGGGCTCCATTTGCTTATCTTTTGGCCGGTGCCGTCGTAAAACTTGTCGGTAACGCAGTGCTCATTCCTTTTTTCGCGATCAACGGCGCCGCTGTCGCCACTGGCCTCTCCACGCTGTTTACCGCTTGGCTGAATCTTCACGGCTTACGCCGCCGTCGTTTAATGAATCGGGCGTCTCCGCTTCGGTTATTTAAACTCTGCTTGGCGGTGACGGGCATGCTGCTGGTCGTCGGCCTATGGAAATCGGTATGGCTGGAACGATTGCCTGCGATGCGGGGCACTGCCACCTTTGTCGCTCTCAGCGGCGCGCTGATCGGCGCAGCGATTTTTCCGGCGTTGCTCCTGCTGCTGCGATACTTCGGCGCAGCTGACCTCGCCCGTCTTCCGCTTTTCCGACATGTAGCCGCCGTATCGACCAAAAGAGGCGGTAAACCGCGAAATCACTGTGATCCGGACGTAAATTATGATAAAATAAATAAAAAATGATTGCGAGAATCCCGTACGTGCGGGATCTCCTAAAACGGAGGCTTATGCACGATGAATAAAAATGATTTGATCCAAAAAGTGGCGGAGAAAACCGGTGTTTCGAAAAAGGAAACGGAGAAAGTAGTTAACGAGACGCTTGATGAAATTATTGAAGCGCTCCGACTGAACCAAAAAGTTCAGTTTGTCGGTTTCGGAACGTTTGAAGTCCGCAGCCGGGCGACCCGGACCGGCCGTAATCCGCAAACCGGCGAATCGATTACAATTCCGGCAACCAAGGTCCCGGGATTCAGGGCCGGCAACAAATTGAAGGACGCCGTGAAAAATGAGGCTTGACAAGTTTCTGAAAATCTCCCGGCTGGTTAAGCGACGCAGCGTGGCCAAAGAATTTGCCGATCAAGGTCGGGTCATGATTAACGGCCGTTCCGGAAAAGCCGCTTCCGATGTGGCTGAGGGCGATCTTCTGACCCTCCGTTTCGGTCAGAAACAGACAACGGTACGGATCACCGCTTTAAAAGAAACGGTCAAGAAAGAAGAAGCGGGATCATTATATGAGATTGTTGACGCTCGACAGGACTGAATCGTAGGCCGGGGTTCTAAATCGGACAACTCCTTCATAAGTTAAGCGATAAAGGGGGAGTCCGGATGAGTGCATATCGGCCGACGCCGCCGGAACGGGAAAAACCGGCGCAGCGTCATGATATTGTCGTGAAAAATCGGCGGACCATCGAAATCACCGGCGTCAAACACGTGGAGAGCTTCGATCATGAGGAATTTTTGCTGGAGACGGTGATGGGCTATCTGGCGATCAGAGGATCGGCGTTGAAGATGCAGAATCTGAATGTCGATCAAGGACTGGTGGCGATCGAAGGTCGGGTAATCGAAATCAGCTATCTTGACGACTCAAGCGGCGATAGCCATAAAGGGTTTTTCGGGAAGCTGTTCCGATGACGCTGAGCGAACAGTTCGGGTCGCTTGGATTGATGATTCTGGCAGGCATTTTTATCGGGGCTTCCTTTTCGGTTTATCGCTATATCGCTTTGCCGATGCAGTTGCGCTTGCTGATTGACCCGCTTTTCTGGGCCATTCAGGCTTTGCTGCTCTTCCTATTCCTTCTTCCGGTCAATGAGGGGGAGCTGCGATTGTATCTGTTTCTCGGGGCGGCGTTTGGCTTCTCTTTCTACCAGTTCGCGCTGGAAAAGCCGTTTATGCGTGCCTTTCGGAGTTTGCTGGGCATCTTTGGCCGAATCGTTCGTTTTACGGCGAAATCTGTCTATCGTTTATTGCTTTATCCGCTCTTTTTTCTATTGAAGCTTGTCTTCGGATTGTGTAGAATGACAGTAAACGTGATTCTTAAATGTATTCTGTTTGTTCTGCTTGTGCCGCTGAAACTGCTTCGGTGGTTCCTCCGGCTTTTGCTTCCGGAACGATGGCGTTTAGCGGCAGCCATGCGCTTGCGCAGCACTCGCACGAAGCTGAACGAATGGTTTGCATGGATCCGGCGAATCGGCAAGTAGGGGGAAGATGCTTGTGAGTCAGACAGAACGCGTCACTAAATTAAGAAGTCCATACATTCAGTCAAGAGAAATTGCTGAAAAAAGAAAAGAAAAAAGGCGAAAGGGACTAAGGCGTCGCCTTGTCGCTTTTGCCGTTGTATTTACCGCCATATGTTCGCTGATGATCTGGTCTCTGTCCGTTCAGATCGGCCGACTGAATGCGGCGGAGGCACAAAAAGCGGCACTTGAAAAACAAGTCGATACTTCTCAGCAGCGGACCGGGCAGTTGAAAAAAAGAATCCGGTTGCTGAATGATAAAAAATATATCGGTGAAATCGCGCGTCAAGATTACTTGCTTTCTAAAAAAGGTGAAATTATTTTTTCAAAACCGGATAAGAGCGGAGATTGACAGGCTCTTTTCCTGCTTGCTATAATAGAATAATTAGGGATACCAATTTAGGAGGAAGCTTTTTTTAATGTCAATTGAACCAGGCAGCAAGCTGAAAGGTAAGGTTTCAGGAATCACAAACTTCGGGGCCTTTGTCGATTTGCCCGGCGGAAAAACCGGGCTGGTACACATCAGCGAAGTTGCGGATCGGTATGTGAAGGATATTCACGATGTTTTGTCGATCGGCGACGAAGTCACGGTAAAAGTGCTGCATGTGGCGCCGGACGGAAAGATCGGCTTGTCGATCCGCAAGGCTGTCGATAAACCAAGAACGGCTTCCCGCGGTCCGCGAGGCAGAGGAAGGGAGCGGATGAGCCGCCCTGCCAGCTTCGAGGATAAAATTTCCCGTTATTTGAAGGAAAGCGAAGACCGTCTATCGACAATTAAGCGTCAGACGGAATCAAAACGGGGCGGTAGGGGCGCGCGAAGAGGTTGAACGCCTGCGCCTGTTATTATTATATGAAGTGAATAAGTTGATTCGGCACTCGGACGGCGGCGGCCCGGGTGCTTTTTCGCGTTTCCGGGAAATTGCCGATGCGATCGATCCTCTATTCTGACAAACCCACAAGAAGAACGTCGAAGTTTTTTTATCGGCCGGCCTGTATTTCTGACAAAATTTGAACGTCTATTGTGTTTTAATGAATCATACATTATTAAGCTGAAGGTGGCGAAAGGTATGATTCAAAAGTCAAATCATACGGGTATGGATTTCGGGCATTCGACAGTTGTGGAAGGCGGGATGGTGCCCCGGGCGATTGTCAAGGCACGCCGCAAAGGGGAAGTGCTGCTCCGGTGGCTGGGAAAGATGGATGTTTTCTTCATCCCGGCCGGTTTTTTACTTGGACGGGCTGTGATTCTCTCCGATCTGGCACCCTTTATTTTACCTTTTTTTGCGACACTTTACTGGCTGAACCGGGAGAAAAAAGGATGGGCCGCGATGGCGGCGATAGCCGGTGCACTGTCCGTTTCAGTCGGACAAGCATTCTTCAGCATTCTTTTACTCCTGACGTTTCTGGCCGTCTGGCATGCACTGAAGCGCTGGATCCAGCACCGGGCGGATCGTCGGCTTCCGGCCGTGGTATTTGCCGTCGGCTTTGCTGTCAGAATACTTTTTCAAGCTGCTTTTACGCTTCGCGTTACTTGGACGGATGTGCTGACCGCAAGCGCCGAAGCATCGCTTGCCTTGCTGGTCATGTTGATTTTTATGCAGAGTGTGCCGCTTCTATTCGCCGGAGTCAGCCGGCGGCTTTATAAAAATGAAGAAATCATCTGTTTTGTTATTTTGCTCTCGGCGGTATTCTGCGGCACAATCGGCTGGCGGGTATTCGGCGTGTCCGTCGATCATTCGTTGGCCCGCTTCGCAGTCGTTCTGTTTGCGGCATCGGGTGGGGCGGCGATCGGTTCGACCGTCGGTGTGGTGATGGGGCTGGTTCTCGGGACGGCAAGTGTCTCCAGCTTATATCAAATGAGCCTACTGGCTTTTTCGGGTGTGCTCGGCGGGTTGCTGCGAGAAGCGGGTAAGACAGGCGTTGCGACTGGATTGATGATTGCAACCTTGCTGATCGGTCTATACGGAGGCGGCTACAAGAGTATTGGCGGCGAAGCGCTTGATTCCGCAGTGGCGGTGGTGCTGCTACTGGCGACGCCGAAGGCATGGATCGGGCGGCTGGCTTCTTTTATTCCCGGAACGCAGGAGTATCAGAAAGAAGAACGGCAATATATCCGTAAATTACGCGATGTTACGGTCGGTCGGGTCGAGCAATTTGCCGGGCTCTTTCAGACATTGGCTAAAAGTTTTTCCCCGGAACGCGGAAATGCGCAAGAAGGAAACGAACGCTTTTTACGTCATGTGGCAGAAAAAACATGCCGGAATTGCTATAAACGAGAAACATGCTGGGTCAGGAAAGCAGCGGAAACGCGTCGCCTGATGCTCCTTCTTAAAGAAGAGCGAAAGAAAGATCCGCGGCTTCGCCGTGAATGGAAAGAGCACTGCGCGCGGTCGGCGAAGACAATGGAAGTGATCGCCCGTGAGAGACGCATCGAAGACATGCGCCAACGGATGCTGCAAAAAGTCAAAGAAAGCCGTCAACTGGTAGCCGATCAGCTGCACGGCGTCTCGCAAGTGATGGGCGATTTTGCCGAAGAAATGAAACGCGAACGAGGGCTTCACGACTTACAGGAAGAATTGATTCTGTCTAAATTGACCGGCGCCGGCATACGCGTCGAGGCAGTGGAGATTTATAATCTCAATTCCGGAGCAATCGATATTGAGATTGCCTTGCCGCGAGATGATTACGGTGTTTGCGAGAAGGTGATTGCGCCGCTCCTCTCCGATATTCTCGGCGAATTGATTGTTGTCGAGAAGAAGGCGGTTGCGGATCGACCGGATGCTCCGTGCCGGGCGGCCTTCGCGAGTGCCCGGGCGTTTGAAATCGAGACCGGGGCGGCAACAGCCGCGCGCGGCGGCGGTCCGGTCTCCGGGGACAATTACGCTTTGTTTGAAGCAGGCCCCGGGAAATATGCGCTGGCGATCAGCGACGGGATGGGTAACGGCGAGCGGGCGGACGAAGAAAGCCGGGCGACGCTGCAACTATTAATGAATGTACTGAAATCCGGCATTCATGAAAAACTGGCAATCAAATCAATTAATTCGATCATGGCTCTGCGTTCGACCGAAGAAATTTTTGCCACGCTCGATCTGGCACTGATTGATTTGCAGACGGCACATTCCGATTTTCTAAAAGTGGCCTCTCATCCGAGTTTTATTAAGCGGGGAGGTCGCGTGATGATGTTTGACTCGGGAAATCTGCCGATCGGTATGATCGAGGACGTTGATGTGGATATCAAGAGCGAACAGCTGCGTTCGGGGGATCTCTTAATCATGATGAGCGACGGAATTTTCGATGCGCGGAAGCCGATTGAGAATATGGAAGCATGGATCAAGCGAAAGATTAAAGAACTGGAAACCGACAATCCTCAAGAGGCGGCGGATCTCGTGCTTGAAGAGGTGATTCGCATGGCCGGCGGACGAATCGACGACGATATGACCGTCATCGCAGCAAAGATTCGCCATCGCCTGCCCGAGTGGTCGGCAATTTCCGTTTCTGCGGGCGAGCGGGCTACTCGGCGTGCATAATGCGGCTTGCGAAGTATAGAAAACTTCTTTCCTGTCTATCATAATGCTAGATTCGGGAAGGGGTGGCAACAAATGAAAAAAGGTACACTGAAACAAATTTTACTGATTACTGATGGTTGTTCCAATCAAGGGGAAGATCCGGTGGCAATGGCGGCTTTGGCAAGAGAGCAAGGCGTTGCCGTTAATGTCGTCGGTGTGTTGGACCGGTTCGATACGCAGGAAGATCGCGCGCTCCGAGAAGTTGAAGAAATTGCCCGGGCAGGTGGAGGTATCAGCCAGATTGTCCAGACCCTGTCTCTTATACACATCTCCGAGCCCACGAGACCCTAAGACATCTC
>UQRJ01000190.1 GCA_900543345.1 uncultured Sporolactobacillus sp.
ACGAGATGTCTTAGGGTCTCGTGGGCTCGGAGATGTGTATAAGAGACAGACAAAATGAGGCGGAGAATCGGCCAAACAAACAATAGAAAACATAACAGGAAACCGACTGCTTTTATAGGAAAAGAGAGCCATGCCGTTTCCGACATTGTTCTCTGCCCTTCCAAAGAAAAATTTTTAGTGTCATTCATCGTTCGATTCGGCCTTCCTTATTTGCCGAACAAATCGGAGAATTTATTTTTATCGGCTGTTCTCGCCTGATTCAACGTTTTGATATCCGCACTCAGAACGTGAAGCTTATCAATGGTTTTCAAACCTTCCGGCGCTTTCACACCCTTGCGAATCGGTGTGTACCCGAGTTGAGCCGCCAGCTTCTGTCCCGTTTCCGACAGAACAAAGTCGACAAATGCTTCGGCCGCCCGTTTGTTTTTTGTACTTTTCATGATGCCGATCGGTTCGGTAATGACCGGCGAGCCTTCAGACGGATAAATGAGTTTGATCGGCGACCCTTGCTTGACTGCGTTGGCAACGATATAATCGACAACCATGCCGTAAGCCTTGTCACCTGAAGCCACCGACTTCAGAACATCGCCGTTTCCTTGAACAACCGTCAACTTGTTTTTCTTCAAATTTTGATAGAATGACCATCCGAACTGCTGATCTCTCGTAAATATACCCAAATTATAAGCAGCGGCGCCGGAATACAGCGGACTCGGCATAATCGACTGTCCCTTCGTCTTCGCATCGGTCAGGACTTTCCATGAAGTCGGCATGTGTTTCACCTTTTTCGTATTCACGGCCAGTGCCGTCGCCATCACTTTCGTTCCAGTATAATAGCCGTCCGGATCGACCAGTTCTTTCGGAAAATCTTTCGCTTCTTTTGACTTATAGGATAAAAGAAGATGGTCGTCTTTAAGCGTTTCAAACGTAACGGCATCGGCAAGAAGCAACACATCGGCCTGCGTTTTCCCCGATTTCTTTTCTGCCTGGATCTTGCTCATCACATCTTCAGTACCGGAACGAAAAACATTGACTTTCACGTCCGGATATCGCTTGTTAAAGGCCGCGACGAGCTTTTGCTCATCCGTATCCGGCTGCGATGTATAAAATGTTAACGATCCGGACACCTTTTCGTTTTTCGACGAGCCGGACGAGCTGCCCTGTCCGCAGGCGGTCAGCATAGCAAGCAGCAGCAGCGGAACCATTAAAGTTTTAATGATTTTCAACGTTCGTTTCCTCCTTCGCTCCGTTAAATTCTCGGAACCAGTGATCGATCTGATTTAATTTTCGTTTCTGATTTTTTTGTAATTCGACCGGCGTGACGGTCACATAGCCATTCCTCAATGACATAAAATCCGAACCCTTCTTCACATCGTCAAGCTGCTGATAATTGTCTTTTAGCCAGTAGTACACATTGCCATACGGATCGTTCATGCCGACATAATGATAACGCGACACCGACAAGTCAAGGGGCGCGACCTTTATGCCTCGGCAACATTCCCGCGTTGTATACGGCAGATTAATATTCAAGAAAACGCCCTTTGGAATCACATTCTGTAAGATAATCTCACTGATCTCGTAAACCAATTGCTGAACCATCTGAAAATTGATAGTCTGCCTATTTAGCGAGCACAGCGACAGCGCGACTGACGGAATGCCGTATAACGTCGCCTCGGCCGCCGAAGCAATCGTTCCCGAATAATACAAATCCCGGCCGAGATTCGGCCCAAGATTGATCCCGGAAAAAACGATATCGGGTTTTTGCTTTACCAGTACTTCGATACCGAGCTTCACACAGTCGGCCGGCGTACCATTCACTGTCCATGTCGGTACATTCGCCGGAAAAATATTCAGACGTGTCGCTTTGACCGGATAACGCAGCGTAATTGAATGGCTGACTGCATTTCTTTCCTGATCCGGGCACACGACAAAAACATCTCCGAGATGGCCGAGTACGGTCACTAATGCCTCTACTCCCGGCGCAAAGATCCCGTCGTCATTGGAAACGAGTATTCTCAATCCAGCTCTTCCCTTCATCGTCGATTTGCCGCAAGTAGGCGAGATCGGTCTGTAGCACAACATGAGACGGGTCGGCATCTAACCCTTCCAGAACCATCGGCACACCTGTCGATCGAAGTCGCGGCAACAGCGACGGAAGCGGTAATTGTCCTTTCCCCAATGGGACATGGCAGCGGGCGGCCGTTGAATCACTGACATGAATCTTATTGATTCTGCTTGTCCGTTTCATATCGTTCAGAATATCTTCATTCAAAGGGACATGCGCGATGTCGAAGGTTGTCCCGACCGACGGTGGCAATTCGCCTAATAATTGATTGATTGCTTCCGGTGTCGTCATAAATTCCTTGGGAATACGTTCCATCAGTTCGACGGATAGCGTCACATGAAGCGTCTCCGCCAATCCGGCAAGTTCGCCGAGAATAGCCGTTAACGTGCGAAACGGCCTCTCCCGGCAGGCAGGGACGCTCAGCCGGCCGGGATGAACGGTCACACTGGTCGCACCGATTCGAGCGGCTAATCTGATTGATTTTTCAACTTCACGCATCGATTGGTAACGAATAGCCTCATTTAACGCGCATAAATTCAAATCCCAACTGGCGGCATGAAGCATTAATTTCTGGTGATAACGCCGGCCGGTTTCCACAATGGCCGATACGTCCGTGCGATAGCGCCAGACCTGTTCGGCCCAAACTTCCACCCCCTCAAATCCATAGTGATCGGCAATCGCGATCACCCTATCAACTTCATCCGCCCAGCAAAGTGTAGATGATAGATACATCGAAACGCCTCTCATTCAATTCCAGCCGCAGATTTAGCAGAAAAGATTTGTCGAGCAACCCAATTTTTCCTCCTTTGATGCTCATATTTCTCACTTATTATGGTAACCGTGAAAAATTAACGGTAATTAAAGCAAAATCATAGTTGGTGTTTCATTTTTGTAAATCGTTGATTGGACTGATTAATTATTATTTTCTGATTATTATTGTAAAAATGTTTTCAGACGGCCTTTTTTGCTATTGTCTTTGTTTCGGTGTCATCAAAAAATATGAATTAAATGTTAAAAATTTACCATTGCTTCACACTCGCTGAACAAGCCGAGTACTTTCGGTAAAAAAATTTTTCTGATCCGATCTGGGGGAAGGCAAAACGTTAGCAAGCCGGCGCATGATTCGTGCAGACCGGCGCTAGCCTCGTTATTTAGCAGCAGATTAGGTCATGACTACCCGAAAAAAGGCCATGTATTGGCGCTGCTAAACAGTCTCAGGTGTAAAATCGCAACATTTTATGTTAATCTGAATTTAATCTGGTTTATCTATTCAATCTAGGAAAGGTGATCGTTGTTGCCTGTTCGGGGAAAGTTTAAACGTGAAATTACATTATCCGACATGACCTTTATCGGGTTGGGTTCAATGTTTGGTTCAGGATGGTTGTTTTCTTCCAGCCAGGTGGCGGCTATGGCCGGGCCGGCGGGGATTATTTCCTGGCTCGTCGGCGGAATCGCGATTTTATTGCTCGGTCTGGTATTTGCCGAACTCGGGGCGGCCCTGCCGAGAGCCGGCGGGATTGTCCGTTATCCGGCCTATTCGCACGGGCCAATTATTGGCTACTTGATGGGATTCGTGAACCTGGTTGCTTTTACCAGCCTGACATCGATTGAAGTGGAAGCCGCCCGCCAGTATGCAACGTCTTGGATCCCGGCGCTGACGCGGGCGCACTCTACCCTACCGACCCTATTTGGTTGGCTGTTTCAACTGGCGCTGCTGTTGCTTTTTTTCGTACTCAATTATTGGAGCGTGAAAGTGTTCGCCAAATCCAATACAGTGATCACGTTGTTCAAATGGATTGTACCGACATTGGTGATTATTTTGCTATTGACCAGACTGAAGCCGGCGAATTTCACGGCGGAAGGTTTTGCGCCGTTCGGTTTCTCCGGTATCCAGCACGCCATCTCTTCCGGAGGCGTTATGTTCGCCTATCTCGGCCTGACGCCTATTTTATCCGCGGCCGGCGAAACCAAAAATCCGAAACGGACCATCCCGCTGGCGTTGATTCTGTCGGCAGCACTCTCGACCATTGTCTACATTCTGTTGCAGGTCACATTTATCGGTTCGCTGCCGGCGCCCGTCCTCTCGTCGGGATGGGGCGGCATCTCGCCATACTTCCGTCTGCCGTTTCGTGACTTGGCAATCATGCTCGGCTTCGGCTGGTTTGCGGCCATTATTGTGATTGACGCTGTTATTTCGCCGACCGGTGCCGGCAATATCTTCTTTTCCTCCTCGCCGCGCGTCGTATATGCCTGGGCCAAAAGCGGGACATTATTTAAAATTTTTACCCGCATTGACTGGAAATCAGGAGTACCCCGCCCGGCTCTCTGGCTATCTTTCGCCCTGTGCGTCTTCTGGACATTGCCATTCCCATCATGGGAGGTAATGGTCAACGTCGTTTCCGCCTCGCTGATTCTGAGCTATGCCGTCGCCCCCATCGCGGCGGCCGCTTTTCGCCGCAGCGCCCCCGATCTGGCGCGGCCGTTTTATTTAAAGGGATTGGCGATTATCGGCCCGCTTGCCTTCATCATCGCCTCTCTTGTTGCCTACTGGTCGGGATGGAAAACCATTTCCTGGCTGCTTGGATTGCAGATTCTAATGTATGTGATTTATCTGTGCTGCCGGAAGATCGTCCCGACGGATCGAGTCGGTTTCGCGCAACAAGTGAAATCCTCCCTTTGGTTAATTTTCTACTACGTCGCCATGCTCTTCGTTTCCTTTTTCGGTACATTCGGCGGCAACGGCCTGCTCGCCCAGCCATGGGACCTCCTGTCGATCACCGCCGCTTCGCTGATCGCTTATTACTGGGCGGCCGCTACCTGCCTGCCAAAAGCGGAATTCGACGCTGCCGATGAAGAAGCAGCGGCAGAAAAGTAACGTTATTGACAGACGAAACGGAACCCTGGGCAGCGATACGTAGGGGAACATACTTAGCGGAAAGTTTAAATTTTACTGATCCAAACGTTTCAGCCGGACTTATCTTTGCCTGCTTTTCGCAAACAGCCTTTGCCGAATAGTCGTGAGCCCCCGATTGATTTAACCTAGTTCCTGGGGACAAGGCTCTGGAAAAATGCCGGATGGTAGTATATAATTGATTCACTAAAGAGGCAATATCATAAACGCAATGAAGAGGAGAGTAACTTCTAGCGGGACCCTGCAGCGAGCTTCGATCGGTGAAAAGGAAGCACGTCCGGATAGATGGCGAAGGTAGCCTCGGAGCGGCGAGTGCGACGCGAGTCGGAGTGTTTGCTGGGTGCGCCCATTAGAGCGCCGGCGTCTTGACGGGTCTTCCGTCAGTACGCAGTGAGACAACAACAGCGATGTTGTTGTAAAAAAAGGTGGTAACACGTCAATCAACGTCCTTTAAAAGCGCAAAGCTTTTGAAGGACGTTTTTCGTTATGCCGGCAATCACAGGGCATCGCCAAACCCCATTTGATTAGTTCTCTTAAATTTTTTCAATCTATCAGCATCGGAGGTCTTTGTTATGGAAAATGAACGTCAATTAACACGGGCAAACTATTTAACCATTGCTTCTTTGCTTTTCGGTATGTTTTTCGGCGCCGGCAACCTGATTTTTCCACTTCATCTTGGACAACTGGCCGGCAGTCAATGGGGACCGGCCGCAATCGGTTTCCTGCTGTCCGGTACACTGATCCCGTTATTATCGATTATTGCGATCAGCATCACGCGAAGCAACGGCATTTACGACATCGCCAAACCAATCGGCAAGCGTTATGCACTGATCTTTCTTATCCTGGTTCACTCGACACTAGGACCGTTGTTCGCCACGCCGCGCACGGCGACGGTCCCGTTCGAATTGGGATTCGGCTCAATTGTTCCTGAAGGACAAACCTGGATTTATCTGCTGATCTTCTCCGCCTGTTTTTTCATGTTAACTTACCTCTTGTCACGCAGTCAGTCGCACATCATCGACATCATCGGGAACATGCTGAATCCCTTATTCCTGTCTCTTATACACATCTGAAGCTGC
>UQRJ01000191.1 GCA_900543345.1 uncultured Sporolactobacillus sp.
AGCTAAAGATGCCGACCAGGCCGGGTTGATTGCCAACCGGCTGCTTAGGGCCGGCGCTGTCGGGACATGGATTCAGCCATTTTCGCCAGGCAGTTAACGGGAAAGGGATTGTGACATAATGGTTGCGGCTTTCCGGGCATATACGAATATTGCGCTTGTAAAATATTGGGGAAAACGAGAGGAACAATTGATCTTGCCGATGAACAGCAGCCTGTCGTTGACGTTGGACGCATTTTATACGGATACCGCTGTCATACCGCAAAAACGATTGCTTCAGGATGATGTTGTATTGGACGGGCAGCCACTAGAGGGAAATTCTGCCGAACGGGTCCGCCATTTTATGGGACTGGTTCGTGCGCAAGCGGGCAGCCGATTGTTTGCGGCGATTCACTCGATCAATCATGTCCCTTACGCGTCCGGATTTGCTTCTTCCGCTTCGGGGTTCGCGGCCTTGGCAGCGGCGGCAAGTCAGGCTTACGGACTGGCCCTGCCGGCCCCGGCGCTATCTCGGCTTGCCCGCCGCGGTTCGGGATCGGCGGCCCGCTCCATATACGGCGGCTTTGTCGTCTGGAACAAAGGAACAGACGACCGAACGTCGTATGCGGTGCCGATTGACCGGGCGGATTGGGGAATCCGAGTCATCGGCGTCGGTGTCGACCGCAGTGTGAAAAAGGTCTCCAGCCGCGAAGGCATGCGGCGGACGGTGCGGACTTCGCCGTATTATCCGTCCTGGATTTCAGCGGCGGAAAAGGACTTGCAGGCGATGAAAGCGGCGGTCTATATGCATCATTTGGAGCAGGTCGGACAGCTTGCCGAGGCCAATGCGTTAAAAATGCATGCTGCCATGCTGGCTGCCACTCCGCCGCTCTGCTATTGGGAAGCGGGAACAGTGACGGCAATGCGCATGGTTCAGCGTCTGCGTGCGGCGGGCTTTCATTGTTATTTCACGATTGACGCCGGACCGAATGTGAAAATTCTCTGTCCACCCGGAGAAACAAAGCGGCTGGTCGCCGAACTATCGTCTGTTTTTCCACCGGAGACGCTGACGGTCGCTGGCCCGGGTCCGGGAGTAAGGAGGATCGAATCCGTTGAATGAATCGGCAATGGCGGCAACGGCGGCCCCTTTGGCGCGGGCGCCGGGCAAATTATATATTGCCGGAGAATATGCGGTTGTGGAACCGGGCTTTCCGGCAATCATTGCTGCCGTGAATCGCTATGTGACAGTAAAGGTCAAACAACGAGAAGAAAGCGGGCGTATTGTGACGGAAAACAGCCGGCTTTTTCCGCTGGAGTGGACCCGCCGCGACGGCCGTCCGGACGTCGATGAGCGCAATCATCCGTTCCGGTTTATTTTATCGGCCATTCGTCATACGGAAGCCTACGTCCATCGGGCAGGGCGTCCGCTTACTTATTATCAGGTGGCGGTCGGGAGTGATCTGGATCGCGTCGATCGGCAAAAGTACGGACTCGGTTCCAGTGCTGCGGTGACTGTAGCGACCGTTCGCGCGTTGCTTGCTTATTACCATGTCACGGCGGATCCGCAGCTTGTCTTCAAGCTGGCGGCGCTTTCTCATCTGAGCGTTCAGAGAAACGGTTCATGCGGCGATATTGCGGCCAGTGTGTACGGCGGATGGCTTGCCTATACGTCGTTTGATCGCAATTGGCTGGCTCGGCAGACAGATGCGGGCAAAGTGCCGGCCGAATTGCTGGGCGCCGACTGGCCGGGCCTGTCCATGTGCCCGCTTGAAGCACCGCCCGACCTGCGGCTGCTCGTCGGCTGGACCGGGCATCCCGCCTCGACTTACCGATTGGTTAAAGCAATTACAGCGGCGAAAAGCAGGCGGCCGGATGCTTACCGACGTTTTCTTTACGCCAGCCGCGCCTGCGTGGAACGCATGATTGCCGGCTTTCGCCAGCAGTGTCCGGAAGCGATCTGCCGTGAAATCCGCCATAATCGACGCATTCTTGCCGATTTATCCGCATTAAGCGGTGTTGCTATTGAAACCGACGAATTGCGCCGATTGTGCGAACTCGCCGAGGCGCAAGGCGCAGCGGCGAAATCGTCGGGAGCGGGCGGCGGCGATTGCGGTATTGTTCTGGCCGGGCCTGAAACGGATAGTCGGAAAATCGAAAAAAGTTGGAGCCAAGCGGGAATTACGCCGTTGAACTTACGCGTTACCCATCCAAGAGGGAAGAAGGCCGAAGGTAATGAATGAATCTCGGAAGGACCAGCATATCCGGCTGTTCAAGGAAAACGATGTGCCGGATCCAGTTAATGATTTCGATGCGGTCCGGTTTGTGCACGATTCGCTGCCGGAACTAAAAATCGGCGATATCGACCTGTCCGTCGCCCTTCCATTCGGGAAATGGTCCACTCCGTTTTTCATTAACGGAATGACGGGCGGCAGCGCGTGGACAAAACAGATTAATGAAAAACTGGCGCAGGCCGCCGCGGCGACCGGTACCCCAATGGCCGCGGGTTCACAGAAGACGGCACTGCGGCACCCGGAGCTGCGGGACACGTTTCAGGTGATCCGCCGAGTCAATCCCGATGGCTTTGTTCTTGCCAATATCGGCGTGCAATTGAATGTGGACGATGCAAAACAGGCGATCGATATGCTTGAGGCAGACGGCTTGCAAGTGCATCTGAATGCGCCGCAGGAAGTAGTCATGCCCGAAGGCGACCGCGATTTTTCCGGATGGCTGAATAATCTGGAACAGATTGCCGCGGCGATTGAGCTGCCGGTGGTTGTCAAAGAAGTTGGATTCGGTATGAGCCGCCGTACGATCCGCCGGCTGATCGATGCCGGCGTTCGATTGATCGATGTCAGCGGCCGCGGCGGGACCAATTTCATCACGATTGAAAATCAACGCCGTCATCGCCATGAATTCACTTATCTACAGGACTGGGGACAGTCGGCGGTGATTTCTCTGCTTGAGGCCCAGCCCTATATGCGTTCCGCCGGCTTTCTGGCTTCTGGCGGGGTCCGCAATCCGCTCGATGTGCTGAAGGCGTTGGCGCTCGGTGCCGGGGCCGTCGGCATTTCCGGCACTTTTTTACGTACCGTCCTCGATGGCGGCAGTGAGCTGCTGATCCGATTGATTGAAAGCTGGAAGCAGCAGATGGCTCAGCTGATGCTGATGATGAACTGTCGGACTGTCGAGGCGCTGCGCCATAAGGACCTGATTCTAAGCGGTGCGCCATACCGTTGGGCACGACTGCGGGGTCCGGCGCCGGAACGGTTTGCGCTGCGCTCATCGGCGCCGGATCGTTAAAAAACCGATGAATTCTATCGCGAGAGGGCAGTCAGCCGGGGGCGGACCGATGCGGCCCGCTACTCACGAATGATATAACGATAATGCCGCAAATGGTCATGAAACGTAAACAACAACATTCCGTATGATCGGCGAAATATCGGGTGCGTCGTGCCGCCGGGAAGGAATGATCATAATTAAAGGAGTCGGAGATAGTGGATTCCATCACATGGATCATCGACGTTTTTTTGCATATCGATCAGATTCTGGCCCAGATCGTCAATCAGTACGGTGTCTGGACGTACGGCATTTTATTTGCCGTCATTTTTATCGAGACGGGGCTGGTGATCTGTCCATTTCTTCCCGGCGATTCATTGCTGTTCGCCGCCGGCGCGATTGCCGCCAATCCGCAGTCGGGCATCAACGTGTTGCTGCTATTGCTGCTAGTGGCCATTGCCGCCGTACTCGGCGACACGGTGAACTATTGGATCGGGCGGGAACTGGGAGAAAGTCTGGAGAGGCATCATCGCTTCAACCGCCTGATTAATCGCGAAAAAATGGCGAAGGCAGAGCGCTTTTTTAATAAATACGGCGGGTTTGCCGTTTTTCTCGGGCGTTTTGTTCCGTTTATCCGCACCTTCATTCCGTTTATTGCCGGGGGAAGCCGGATGCATTACCCGTTCTTCTTTTTCTATAATGTGCTTGGCGGCGGGACATGGACACTGATCGGGCTGCTTGCCGGCTTTTACTTCGGCCGCATCTCTGTTATCCAGGATCATTTTTCGTTGATTATGCTGCTAATCGTAGCGGTTTCCGTGCTGCCGATCGTCATTGTTTGGATTCGGCAGAATTTCAGTAAGAGTTATGATAAATGAGCAGATGAGTGATTAAAATAAATAGTCTATGAGGTATAGCACATAAAAGCGCCCGATTTTGGAGCGGTCAGATAGGGATTTATAATTCCTGAAAAATTCGGCATAGTCGTTGATATTCGGCTATGCCGTTTTTTCGTTTATTTTGGTAACTCTATAGCGCCAATGCAGTTATAGAAAATTTGAATCCGCTGAGTTCTGCGGCCATCTACTTTTTCAGCCTTAAATACTATAATTTTGTCAATGAACTCTCGGATAATCTCTGCATCCAATTCTGTAATTTCTGTGTACTTTTTAACCAGTTCCAAAAAGCGGTCGGTATTGAGGGACTGTTCATTTGCTGTATCAATGGTATGCTTTAATTTGGTTATCCTTTCTTCCAGAGCCTTCTGCTCGGCTTCATATTCAGCCGACATCTTGTAAAAACGCTCTTCGGGAATTTTGCCCATCACATTGTCCTCATATAGCTTTCGAATGATTTTGTCTATGTCAGCAATACGAGTCTGTGCTTGTTCGTATTCCTTTTGACTTTGGCGGAGTTCCTTGGCAAGTTCCTTTTCTGAATTATTCATAACTATACGGATGAATTCCTGTTCATGGTCTTTGGCAAAGGAAGTTACACGTCTTAAGTCTTCTAGCAAAAGCTGTTCCACTACAACATTGCGTATCTGATGTGAACTGCACATACCCTTTTTCTTGCGGTAAGTAGCACAAACGAAGTATTCCTTATCGTGTGTCCATCCCTTGCCTCTAACCTGATACAGCTTTGCTCCACAGTCGGCACAGAACATCATGCCAGAAAGCATTCCCATTTCACCTAATCGTGATGGTCTTCGCTTGCCATCTCTGATTTTCTGCACTGTTTCCCAAGTACCCTCATCAATAATTGCTTCATGGGTATTTTTGAAAACCAGCCATTCTTCTGGATTGTTCATTATCTTGACTTTGCACTTATATGACTTTTTAGAAGTCTTGAAATTCACTGTGTGGCCTAGATATTCCATTTTAGCCAGAATATCTGCTACGGTACGAGCCGACCAAGCATATGGGTTTTCAGGTGGTCTTGCTGGAGTGTTAATACCCATTTTGCGAAGATGAACCGTAGGTGTATCAATGCATCGCTTTTCAAGTTGCTTTGCTATCTGCGTGGGTCCAAAGCCAGCCATGCACAGTCGGAAAATATCTCTGACCACTTTGGCGGCTTTCTCATCTATAATCCAGTGCAACTTATCTTCAGGGTCTTTAATATAACCGTAAGGTGGATTGGTGCAGAGTGGCTTACCGGATTGTCCTTTGGATTTGAACACAGCACGGATTTTCTTGCTAGTATCCTTAGCGTACCATTCATTAATAATGTTAAGAAACGGTGTAAAGTCACTGTCTGCTTGGTTTGCACTATCAATACCGTTGTTAATAGCAATGAATCGTACATCTGCTTCAGGAAACATAATCTCGGTATAATAACCTACTTTGAGGTAATCCCTGCCGAAGCGGGACATATCCTTGATGATAATCGTTCCGATTCTACCGGACTCTACATCTGCAATCATGCGGTTAAAGTCTGGTCTATCAAAAGTTGTACCGCTGACCCCATCATCCACATAAAATTCGATGTTACGAAAACCGTTGTCCTCAGCATATTTTTTTAGAATTGCCTTCTGGTTTACTATACTATTACTGTCTCCTGCAAGCTCATCATCACGGGAAAGCCTGCAGTAAAGAGCAGTAATTTTCGCTTCTTCAAATGCTAATGTTGATTTACGTATAGTGCTAAATGTTGACTGTCTATTCATTTTTATCCTCCATTTCCGACAGTCTTCAAGCGGTTTAGCACTATGTATATTCTGTCTCTTATACACATCTGACGCTGCCGACGAATAGCCTTGT
>UQRJ01000192.1 GCA_900543345.1 uncultured Sporolactobacillus sp.
CAAGGCTATTCGTCGGCAGCGTCAGATGTGTATAAGAGACAGAATCAAAGGCGTAAAGGAGGTGAAAAGCAATGGGACTCGATGAAAAAGCACTGATTCAGCTTATTCTCATTCAAAAACAGCTGAATCTGGCGGAAATCGAACGCAAACTGACGGTCTCACACGAGCAGATTGTCAAAACCGTTCATTCGCTTAATAATCGGTTAGCTTTAACATCGATTGCCTTTACCGACAATCAACTATCGATCTCCGATAAATGCGCAGACGAATTATACGGTCTGTTAATCGGCACGCCGGCCTATCAAGCACCCGACGACGTCGGATTTCGTCAATCGTTCATCGAATTAGAACTAACGACGCACCGCCGCCGTACATCGCTTCAAAGTCTGGCGGATCAATTTTATGTCAGCAAAAATACGATGTTCTCGGACATCAAACGGATTAAAGACCACTTGAGGGTTCAGCAGCTCTCACTCAATTATTCGCGAAAAACAGGCTATTGGGTTTCCGGCTCCGAATATTTGCTGCGTAATTATCTTGTTCAACTGACACGAGGACTATTGAGATCCCTTTACGGAAAATCATGTCTGCGGAAATGGGGCTTTGTCAATGTCGAAGAATTAAAGGAAATTAGCAAGCGACTGTTAAGGATCGAACAAGGCACACAAATTCAATTAACCGACGAACAGATTGAGGAGCTTCCTTATATCCTGGACATCATTATGAACCGTGTCCGCTGCCATCCGCAGCCATGGTCATGCAACATCGACAAATATGACATCCGTAATACCGTGCAATTTCCAATCATCAAACGCTACTTTCAGGATTTTGCATTTCTGAAAGACAGTGATATTCTCTATCTTTCTCTGCACATTCTTTCATCCAATCGGATTGAATCGGCAATGGACTTTCTCAATAGCGAAGAAATCGTCAAGGCCACCGATCAGTTTGTCCAATCGATCAAGAATAAATTGGTGATTCATTTCATGAAGGAAACGGAATTTAAGGAGAAATTATTACTGCACGTCCAACCGGCTATTTTCCGCAATCTGTTCGGTTTTCACATTCATAATCCGCTGACCGCTCATTTCAAAAATGAACACCGTGAGATATTCCGGACCGTCGCCGACGCGGCCAAGTCATTTGCCAATATCGTCGGCCATCCGCTGCCGGATGAAGAAATCGCCTATCTGTCAATGATCGTACTCGGTTGGCTTTATCAATCGGCAGAAAATCAAACCAGTAATCTTAAAGCCGTTGTCTTATGCCCAAATGGAACGTCAATATCTATTCTGCTACTTGAAAATCTCAAATGGATGTTTCCGGAAATCGAATTTATCGGTGCCTTTTCTTTTCGACAATATCGGGAAAAACCGAAAGATGTCGATTTTATCTTCACGACGAAACCGATCAAAAGTAAGGCCCGGGTTATTGTCGTACCGCCGTTTCTGGAACCCGAAAGCAGACGGCAACTGCATGACACTGTGGCAAAATTATTGCAAACCGATGCATCGATCAAAGCTAAAGAAGCAGTCAAAGTCATCAAAGATCTACTGCCGCAAAGTAAACGCTATACAGCTGAAATGATGTTGAAATTATTCTTTGCGGAAAATCAAACGGTTCCCCCGGAGGAGACTAATCAGACGAACAAGCTCAAGATCGGCCGCCATAATATCATGATCGTGGGCGACCCGGTCAAGTGGAAAGATTGTCTTGACGTCGTTTTCGCGCCGATGTTGCTGCGGAAAACGGCCGATCAAAATTATCTCGATCGCTGCAAGGACGTTTTTTTCAAAAATTATCGCCAGATGCTGATCGGTCCGATGATTTATTTACCACACACGACGGCATCCGACAATCTGAATGAACCGGACATTGAAATTGTGCTGTTTCGCAAATCGATTGTCGATCCGGACGGTAACCACGTCCAATTAATGGTCGGTCTTGTTCCGGCCAAAAATAATGAGCACGTCCCATTGCTTTTATTGCTCAATCATCTCTTCATTCAGCAGCAGACAAAACAGGCCATCGTGCAAGCGGCGGATAAACAGAAGATTTTGCAAATTATTAGCGAAAAAGGGAATAAAATGGACAAAATGAATTTTTTAGCTCCATGTTGAAATTAACAAATAGGTTCAATGAATGCGTGTGACGTACTTGCAAAAAACGAGGTGTACTTATGATGCTGGACTATTTAAAAAAAGCAGTTTGCGAGATTGCCAAAAAGGCGCAGCGAAGCGGGCTTTGCAAACACAAATCGGGGAATTTCAGTGCGCGTGATCGGGAAACCGGTTTATTTGTCTTTACCCCGACCGGGGTTAATCGTGAATTATTAACGCCTCGTGATATGGTCGTCGTTGATCGCAATGTCCATGTTGTTGAAAATCTATCCGGCCTTAAGCCGACCAGTGAGCTTTTAATGCATTTAAAAGCTTATGAGCTGCGTCCCGACATCTATGCGGTGGCTCATACCCATTCGATGTACGCGACTTCATTTGCCATTATCCACAAGACCATTCCGGCCATCGTCTATGAACTGCAGGCACTGGGAGCAAAGTGCGGCTATGTTCCCGTTGCTGCGTACGGACGGCCGGGGACTGAGGCCTTAGCCAATAACGTCGCCAAAGCGCTGTGCCAATCGGATGTCGCTCTCATGGAAAAACACGGGACCATCGGCGTGGGCAAGAACATATACGACGCATTGCTGAAAGTTTCTTATCTTGAAGAACTGGCGCACATGTATTATAACGTCCTGACACTGATGAACGGCAAGGAACCCGAACCTCTCCCGGCATCTGAGATTGTTAAGTGGGCGTATCCGAAAGAAGTCACTTTTTCTAAATAATTGGGGGAGATCGTCATGGCGGGAAATGACCCTACATTCGAAATTTTTTTCAAAAAAGAACTAATCTTTCGTGATGTCGATTGGAAGAGTTCAAGCGAGCTGTTTCAAAAAATATCCACGAAGTTGGAACAAAGCGGTTATGTTGCTCCGACGTTTTACCGTGCGATTTCTAGGCGTGAACAAGAATATCCGACTGGCCTACAAACCGCTTCGCTCGGCGCGGCGATTCCGCACACCGATCCGATGCACATTAAAAAGCCGTTTATTGCCGTGATTCGACCGGCCAAGCCAATTTTGTTCGCTCAAATGGGCGGGGACTCCAGTCAGAAAGTCAGTGCTGCCATTATTTTCATTCTCGGCGTCATGCGAAACGGACTGCAAGTTAAGGTCCTGCAAAAACTGATGGGTTTGCTTTCCGATCGCCAAAAAATCCAGGACTTGATGACCGCCGTCAATAACATGCAAATATTGGATCAATTAAAGGCAGTTTTCACAAATGGACAGCAAGTCTAAAAACCAATGAATAGGGAGTGCATGCATTATGGCAAAAATCATCGTCGCTTGCGGATCAGGTGTCGCCACTTCTCAAACCGTGGCTTCGAAACTTAACCGGCTGTTGAAGGATAAGAATATCCATTCGACCGTCGAAGCCGTCGACATTAAATCACTGGATCAAGCGCTCAAGGGGGCCGATATCTATGTATCGATCGTTCACACGAATCGAACATTCACTGTTCCGGTGATCAACGGCGTGGCCTTTTTAACAGGCATAGGGCAGGACGAAGAATTTGCCAAACTGCTAGACGCTATTAAAAAAGCGGATGCCAATCAAACAAAATAAAGGAGGGTAACCCTCGTGGATACACTTAAACTTGTCGTCAACTATATTCTTAATCTTGGCGCTCCGGTGTTCGTTCCGCTGATTATGCTGATTCTGGGTTTGATCGCACGAATGAAATTTAAAGACGCTTTTCAAGCGGCACTGACACTGGGCATTGCCTTTACCGGCATGACGCTGGTCATCAACTTCATGACCGGTGCAATCAGTCCGGCGGCTCAAGCACTTTCCCACCGGACCGGCATCACGTTGACGGCTGTCGATGGCGGCTGGCCCGGGATGGCCGCTATTTCTTGGGCCTGGCCGTACGCCTTTTTGATGTTTCCCTTGCAAATCGGCATTAACATCGTGATGCTGATCTTTAACTGGACAAAAACGTTGAACGTCGATATGTGGAATGTCTGGTCGAAAATTTTTACAGCTGTCATGGTCGCTTATATTTCAAGCAGCATGACTATGGGATTCATCGCCGCAGCTATTCAGGTCATTCTGGAATTGAAGGCGGGCGATATTTGGGGACCGCGCGTGCAACAGTTAACCGGTATTCCCGGCGTGACAGTGCCGCACCATATTACTTTACTGGCCAATATTCTCCATCCCTTTGAACTGCTGATGGATAAAACGCCAGGGTTGGCAAAAAAAGTAGACGCCGATTATTTGAAAGAAAAAATCGGTATTTTCGGACAGAACGATGTGATGGGCGCCATTATTGGCTTGCTGCTGGGTCTAGCCGCCGGATACAGTATCTCCAAATCGTTAACCTTGGCCGTCAAAGCAGCGGCGGCGTTGATTCTGTTCCCAATGGTTTCCAAACTATTTGCTCAAGCCCTGTCTCCGATATCTGAAGGCGTATCGGCATTTATGCGCAAAAAATTTTCCGATCGCGAAGTATTTATCGGTTTGGATTGGCCGATTCTTGCCGGACGAAGCGAACTATGGGTAGCTGTCATCATCACCATCCCGGTTCTCCTTATTTTTTCCATTATTCTGCCGGACAACGCCGTCCTTCCCTTTGCCGGAATCGTGAATTTGTCGTTCGTTGTCGCCGCCCTCCTGCTGACAAATGCCAATATCATTCATATGATCATCATGGGCATTATTACTTCACCGCTGTTTTTATATGCCGCAACCTTCTTTGCGCCTTATATCACTCGGCTTGCAAAAGCGGTCGGTACCGTCTCGATTCCTCACGGAATGATGCTCAGTTGGAGCACGTTTGAATCACCGGATTTTCGTTTTCTTACTGCCCTGGCCGCCAAGTTTAACATCTGGGCCATTCTCGGACTAATTGCCTGGTTAGTCATGTTCTATTGGCTCTATAAGGACATTAATCATCAGAACAAAAAAGCCGCCGAAAGCATTGACAAAAAAGAAGTCGGATTATCATGAAAAAAACTTTTTGGAACGCTATGCTCATTGTTTCAATTCTGTTTTTTACATTCACTCTTTTTTCTAACAACTTCCTGATGCTTTTATCCAGCCTTGCTTTTGCATTTCTTGTCAGAGTGAAAGGCAACCCGGTGATTTTTGCGGCTTATAATCAAAAAAGAAGGGAGAAAATCAAACAGATAAAAAAAATGGCCGTTGGGAAAAACGACGGTTAATTTAAACACCTCTTCAATTTCTCAAACAGCCTCAGCTAAAAAACAAAGCAAGGCCCCGCATCGTTAAGACAATCGATGCGGGCCTTGCTTTCTGCTATTTGCCTGGCAGCGACCTACGCTCGCAGGGGGAGAACCCCCCACTACCATCGGCGCCGAAGAGCTTAACGGCCGTGTTCGGGATGGGAACGGGTGGAACCTCTTCGCTCTGACCGCCAGACCGGTCCCCGGGCGGACGGCCCTTCAAAACCGTTAGCGAAACACAACCCCCGGACCGCCGTGCGGTGAAGTCCTCGGCCGATTAGGATCCGTCCGCTTCACGCGTCACCGCGCTTCCACGCCGGACCTATTCACCTCATCATCTCTGAGGGGCCTTACCGACCTTGCGGTCGGGGAAATCTCATCTTGAAGCGGGCTTCGTGCTTAGATGCTTTCAGCGCTTATCCCTGCCACACCTAGCTACCCAGCGTCTGCCCCTGGCGGGACAACTGGTACACCAGCGGTGTGTCCGTCCCGGTCCTCTCGTACTAAGGACGGCCCTTCTCAAATTTCCAACGCCCGCGACGGATAGGGACCGAACTGTCTCACGACGTTCT
>UQRJ01000193.1 GCA_900543345.1 uncultured Sporolactobacillus sp.
ATCTACACAAGGCTATTCGTCGGCAGCGTCAGATGTGTATAAGAGACAGATCTTTCTGAGGATATCGGCAAACTGATTATGTCGGATAAAGATTCGTCGATTGTCACCATCAACCGGCGAAAGTACCGCGCTCGGGTCAGGCGCGACAACCGTTTGCTTTATTTCAACGATATTACCGACGTACTGGAAATCAAGAAAAAATATTATAATCAGCAAACGGTATTGGCCTTGATTTTTCTTGATAATTATGACGAGATTACGCGCGGTCTAGACGATCAAGTGCGTAGCACGATTAATAATGAAACCACTTCAGTGATCAAGTCGTGGGCATCGCATCACGGCATCTATCTCCGTCGCACCGCATCGGACCGTTTTCTGGCGGTTATGAACGAGCAACTGTTGCATGATGTGGAAAAAGCCCATTTTTCGGTGCTGGACAAGGTTCGCGAGATTACCGTGCCGCTCAGCCATATTCCATTAACGCTCAGTATTGGCGTCGGTGCTGGGACGGATACGCTTGAGGAACTCGGAGCCTATGCTCAGTCGGCATTGGATCTCGGCCTTGGTCGCGGCGGCGATCAAGCAGTCATCAAACGGCCGAACGGCGATGTTAAATTCTACGGCGGCAAAACCAATCCGGTTGAAAAGCGTACCCGCGTTCGTGCCCGCGTCATTTCGCATGCGCTGTCCGAATTGATGCTGGAGAGCGATCAAGTAATGGTCATGGGGCATAAAGTGCCCGATCTTGACGTTATCGGTGCTTGTATCGGTGTCCTTAAGATTGCTCACGCTAACGGACGCAGCGCGAAGATTGTACTGGATGGGGAGCGCAATGTCAGCGGTGTCGGCCGCTTGCTCAATGAAATACGCAAAAATCAGGACTTATGGACGAATTTTATAGTGGCTGACCGAGCACGTGAAATGCTGACTAAACGAACGCTGATTGTCGTTGTCGATACACACCGGCCGTCGCTCGTTGTCGATCCCGAATTGCTGGATCCGTCTCTGCGCATCGTTGTTATCGATCATCATCGGCGTGCGGAAGAGTTTATCAATGATCCGGTGCTGGTTTACATGGAGCCGTATGCATCGTCGACCTCGGAACTTGTAACGGAGCTGCTCGAATATCAACAGAATGAACGTCCGCTGGATGTGATTGAGGCAACAGCTATGCTTGGCGGCATTGCCGTCGATACAAAAAACTTTACACTGCGGACCGGCTTCCGTACGTTCGATGCGGCGTCCTATTTGCGCGCTCATGGAGCGGATACGATTCTCGTGCAGAAATGTCTCTGCGATGATCTAAATCAATTTAATCAACGTGCCAATTTAATTCGCCGGACACAGATGTATCGGAAGAACATCGCGCTTGTGCAGGGGGAGGAAGATAAGCTATACGATCAAGTTCTCCTCGCGCAGACAGCGGATACGCTGCTCATGCTGGAAGGTGTTCGTACGTCGTTTGTGATTGGTCGGCGCGACGACGGACTGGTCGGCGTCAGCGCACGGTCACTTGGCGACGTCAATGTCCAGATCGTGATGGAAAGCCTCGGCGGCGGCGGTCACCTGAACAATGCCGCTACGCAGTTGAAAGACGTGACGGTCGCCGAGGCGGCGAAGAAAGTGGCTCGTGCCATCGACCAGTATTATGAAGGGGGGCTGTCCTGATGAAAGTTATTTTTATGAAAGACGTGAAGGGGAAAGGAAAAGCCGGCGATATTCAAGAGGTTTCGAAAGGATACGCGCGCAATTATCTGCTTCCGAAAAATCTAGTGGTTGCTGCTACAAAAAGCAACCTAAAACAGCTTGAAACCAGACGGCAAAAGCGACAGCAGCGACAAGCGCAGGAGCGCCGCGATGCCGAAGCATTGAAACAGAAAATTGAGAAAGTCACAATTGAACTGAAGGCAAAATCGGGAGAAGGAGGGCGTCTGTTCGGATCGATTACCAGTAAGCAAATTGCTCAAGCGTTTCGAAAAATGGATATTGTCGTTGATAAACGGAAAATCGATCTTCCCGATCCGATTCGTACGCTCGGGTATACCGATGTGCCGCTGAAATTGCACCCCGAGGTAACTGCTAAAGTTAAAGTTCATGTGACGGAGGCATAATTGTAAAGGAAGTCTTGGAGGTGAGAACGCGATGAGCGATCTGTTTGCCGATCGGACGCCTCCCTACAACGCGGAAGCCGAACAGGCAGTGCTTGGTGCCGTTTTTCTTGAGCCGTCCGCGTTGGCCTCCGCGTCGGAAATCCTTGTTCCCGAGGATTTTTATCGCACCAGCCATCAGTTGATCTTTTCGGCGATGCTTGATTTATTTGATCGTAACGAGCCGATCGATGCGGTCACTGTGACTAACGTTTTGCAGTCGACAAAACGGTTGGAAGAAGTCGGCGGTGTCTCTTACCTGGCACAACTTGCCGGTTCGGTGCCGACGGCGGCTAATGTTGAGTACTACTGCCATATTGTTGCCGATAAATCACTGCTTCGTCGCCTGATTCGCACGGCTACGCAGATTGTTTCTGATAGCTATACGCGCGACGATCATGCCGAAACGATTGTCGACGATGCGGAGCGGAAAATTCTCGAAGTGACCGAGCGAAAGCGCGGCGGCGAGTTTCGGCCGATCCGCGATGTATTGGTCGAAGCCTACGACAACATTGAAACACTGCAAAAACGCAAAGACGATGTGACGGGTACGGCAACCGGTTTTATTGAACTGGACCGGATGACGGCAGGGTTCCAGAAAAACGATCTGATCATTGTCGCGGCGCGCCCGTCTGTCGGAAAAACGGCATTTGCTCTGAATATCGCCCAGAATGTTGCGACGAAAAGCGATGCTGTCGTCGCGATATTCAGTTTGGAAATGGGCGCCCGTCAACTTGCGATGCGTATGCTCTGCGCAGAAGGGAACATCGATGCGCAGAAGCTGCGGACCGGCAACCTTGAGGATGAAGACTGGCAGAAACTCACGCTTGCAATGGGGACACTTTCGCGCGCATCCATTTACATCGACGACTCACCGGGTGTACGGGTGAACGACATCCGCGCGAAATGCCGCCGGCTGAAACAGGAAAAAGGGCTTGACCTGGTCATTATCGATTACTTGCAGCTCATTTCCGGTACGGGGAGTCAAGGCCGTCAGGAAAACCGCCAACAGGAAGTGTCGGAAATTTCGCGAACGCTCAAAGCGATGGCCCGTGAACTGGACATACCGGTCATTGCGCTTTCGCAGCTGTCGCGCGGTGTCGAGTCGCGTCAGGATAAACGCCCGATGATGAGCGATATTCGTGAATCCGGCAGTATCGAACAGGATGCCGATGTCGTTGCTTTTCTCTACCGCGACGATTATTACAATAAAGATAGCGATAAACAGAATATCGTCGAAATCATTATCGCTAAACAACGGAACGGCCCAATCGGAACGGTGGAGTTGGCCTTTATCAAAGAATATAATAAATTCGTCAATATTGACCGATTACATCACGATATCCCACACAGTGCCTAGTCAGCGGCATTTTGCATATAAATCCGAACAAAAACAAATGAAGCAGTGAACATCGTTCGCTTTTTCATTGACTTTTTACTGTTTTTTTTTTAGACTGAACAAGGATTATAAGAATGACTGCTTAAAGCAGGAGGGACTGGTGGCATGTCTTCCGTAGTCGTTGTTGGCGCTCAGTGGGGCGATGAAGGAAAAGGGAAGATTACCGACTACCTTTCGGAAAACGCGGAAGTCGTTTCCCGATATTCGGGCGGTGATAATGCGGGACATACAATCGTATGGCAGGGAGATACTTATAAATTAAGGCTGATGCCGTCCGGGATTTTGTACGAGGATAAAATCTGTGTACTCGGAAACGGTATGGTGATCAATCCGAAGTCGCTTTGCAGGGAACTCGACTATATGAAAGAGAAGGGCATTGGAACGGAGAATCTGCGCATCAGTAATCGTGCCCATGTCGTGCTTCCCTATCATATTAAGTTGGATATTCTTGAAGAAAAAAGTAAAGGGACTTCCAAAATCGGTACCACTCAGAAGGGGATCGGTCCGGCTTATATGGATAAGGCCGCACGTGTCGGCATCCGGATGTGCGATCTACTTGAACCGGAAACTTTCAAAGAAAAACTGATGCGGAATCTGGCAGAAAAAAATCGGTTGCTGGAGAAGATGTATGATAGCGACGGCTTTAATATCGACGACATCTACAGTGAATATTTGGCTTACGGCGAACGGGTGCGTCATCTGATCTGCGATACGTCCGTTGTGCTTAACGATGCATTGGATGCCGGCAAACGGGTGCTGTTTGAAGGCGCACAGGGCTGCATGCTCGACATCGATCAGGGGACCTATCCGTATGTTACCTCGTCTAATCCGGTTGCCGGTGGCGTCACAATCGGGGCGGGTGTCGGCCCGACAAAGATTAATCATGTCGTCGGTTGCGCCAAGGCTTATACGACGAGAGTCGGTGACGGTCCGTTTCCGACTGAATTGAAGAACGCGACCGGCGATCGAATCCGCGAGACCGGACACGAATACGGAACGGTGACCGGCCGTCCGCGCCGCGTCGGTTGGTTTGACAGTGTCGTTCTGCGTCACTCCCGTCGAGTCAGCGGCTTGACAGATCTGTCGATGAATTGTGTCGACGTACTGACAGGACTCGAGACAGTGAAAATATGTAAGGCTTATAACTATGCCGGCAAGGTAATCGACGAATTTCCTGCCAGTCTCAACGTGTTGGCCGAATGCCGGCCGATTTATGAGGAAATGCCGGGCTGGTCGGAGGATATTACGCATTGCCGTTCGCTATCGGATCTGCCGCAAAACGCCCGTCATTACTTGGAACGGATTTCGCAGTTGAGTAACGTACCGCTGTCGCTCTTTTCGGTCGGGCCGGACCGGACACAGACAATCGAGGTCCGCAGCGTGTTTGCCTGAAGGCTCCGGTGAGATGCGCGATTACGGGTAAGAAGAGAAAAATTTAAAAAAAACTTGCTATCTTATTTTGACGATGGTAAAATATTATCTGTGCCGCAAAAGAGAAGCTTTTTACGGCCGACAGATATCTTATTATCGCGGGGTGGAGCAGTTCGGTAGCTCGTCGGGCTCATAACCCGAAGGTCGCAGGTTCAAATCCTGCCCCCGCAACCAATGGGTCCGTGGTGTAGTGGTTAACATGCCTGCCTGTCACGCAGGAGATCGGCAGTTCAAATCTGCTCGGATCCGCCATTTAATTTATTTTACATAAGTCATTGTATTGAATCTTTTTTATCAAATGGCTCGATAGCTCAGTCGGTAGAGCAGAGGACTGAAAATCCTCGTGTCGGTGGTTCAATTCCGCCTCGAGCCACCATTACGATTTGCCGGCCTAGCTCAATTGGCAGAGCAACTGACTTGTAATCAGTAGGTTGGAGGTTCAAGTCCTCTGGCCGGCACCATTATATTAATGGGTTGTGCGGAGGGATAGCGAAGTGGCTAAACGCGACGGACTGTAAATCCGTTCCCGTTCGGGTACGAAGGTTCGAATCCTTCTCCCTCCACTTGAGTATAGGGGTATAGTTTAAAGGTAGAACGGAGGTCTCCAAAACCTTTGGTGTGGGTTCAATTCCTACTACCCCTGCTTTTCTACGATGGCGGTTATGGTGAAGCGGTTTAACACACCGGATTGTGGTTCCGGCATGCGTGGGTTCGAACCCCACTAACCGCCCTGTATGTCATTGGCCCATAGCCAAGCGGTAAGGCAACGGTTTTTGGTGCCGTCATGCGCTGGTTCGAATCCAGCTGGGCCAGTTTTTTGCGGAAGTAGTTCAGTGGTAGAACATCACCTTGCCATGGTGGGGGTCGCGGGTTCAAATCCCGTCTTCCGC
>UQRJ01000194.1 GCA_900543345.1 uncultured Sporolactobacillus sp.
GGACGCGGCATGCCGACCGGTATGCATCGCTCGGGGAAACCGACAATCGAGGTGATTTTTACCGTTCTGCACGCCGGAGGAAAGTTCGGCCAGAGCGGAGGTTATAAAACAAGCGGCGGCCTGCACGGCGTCGGGGCGTCCGTGGTCAATGCGTTATCGGAGTGGCTGGAGGTCACCGTCTGGAGGGACGGTTCCATCTACCGGCAACGCTTCGAACACGGCGGGCATCCGGCCGGCCCGCTCCAAAAAATCGGCCGGACGAAAGAGAGCGGGTCGTTGATCCGTTTCAAACCGGATGCATCGATTTTTAACACGACGAATTTTCAGTTCGATGTTCTCAGCGAGCGACTTCGCGAGTCGGCTTTTCTGCAAAAGGGGATGAAAATCGTCCTAACCGACGAGCGTTCCGGAAAACAGGATGTCTATCATTATGAAGAGGGAATTAAAGCATTCGTCGCGTACCTGAATGAGGATAAGGATGTGCTGCATCCTGTTGTCTTTTTTCGCGGGAAAGCTAACGGTATCGAGGTCGAAGTGGCTTTTCAGTATAACGACGGTTACTCGGAAAATCTGATTTCGTTTGTTAATAATGTACGCACAAAGGACGGCGGAACACATGAATCCGGATTCCGTACGGCAACAACACGTATTTTTAATGATTATGCGCGTAAAATGGGCCTGCTGAAAGAAAAAGAAAAGAATCTCGACGGCAGTGATATCCGCGAGGGGTTCATGGGCATCGTCGCGGTGCGCATTCCTGAAAATCTGCTTCAGTTTGAAGGACAGACAAAAGAAAAACTGGGATCGCCGGAAGCCAGGTCCGCCGTTGATACCGTGATTTCGCAGCAGTTGTCTTACTTTCTCGAGGAAAATCCGAAAATCGGCGATCTGCTGATCCGTAAGTCATTGCGCGCGCGCCAGGCACGTTTGGCCGCAAGAAAAGCGCGCGAAGAGGCACGTCACGGGAAGAAGTCAAAACACAAAGAAACACTGCTCAGCGGCAAATTAACTCCGGCATCTTCACGGAATGCCGCCCGCAACGAACTATATCTTGTGGAAGGCGATTCGGCCGGCGGTTCGGCTAAGCAAGGGCGCGATCGCAAATTTCAGGCCGTTCTTCCCTTACGCGGTAAAGTGATCAATACGCAGAAAGCGCGCCTTGAGGAGATTATGAAAAACGAAGAAATCAGTACCTTGATCTATGCGATCGGTGCGGGAGTCGGCGCCGATTTCTCGCTGAAAGACAGTCACTATGATAAGGTCATTATCATGACCGATGCCGATAACGACGGCGCGCATATTCAAGTACTGCTCTTAACCTTTTTCTATCGTTATATGCGGCCGTTGATTACGGCGGGAAAGGTGTATATCGCACTGCCGCCGCTGTATAAGGTCAGTCGCGGCACGGGAAGAAAAGAAGTCCTGGAATACGCTTGGGACGATAAGGGTTTGAAAGAGGCTATCAAACACGTTGGCAAGGGCTACACGATTCAGCGCTACAAGGGCCTCGGCGAGATGAATGCCGATCAGCTTTGGGAAACGACGATGAACCCCGATTCACGGACGCTGATCCGGGTCCGCATCGACGATCCCGCTTATGCCGAACGCCGCGTAACGACGCTGATGGGTGACAAGGTTGAACCGCGGCGGAAGTGGATTGAGTCGCACGTCGCTTTCGGGCTTGACGAAGAGACGAATATTCTGGACAATGAAAATCTGACAGTTGTGAAAGGTGCTGGAGCTGAAGGATGAATCAAGAGAAACTAATGGATCTGCCGCTGGAAGAAGTGATCGGCGACCGTTTCGGCATCTACAGCAAATACATCATTCAGGAACGTGCGCTGCCCGACGTCCGCGACGGACTGAAACCGGTGCAACGGCGTATTCTCTATGCCATGTTTCGAGACAATAACACGAGCGATAAGCCGTTCCGCAAATCGGCGAAAACGGTTGGCAATGTCATCGGCAATTACCATCCGCACGGCGATGCTTCCGTTTACGAAGCAATGGTACGGATGAGCCAGGATTGGAAAGTACGGATGCCGCTGATCGAAATGCACGGCAATAATGGGAGTTTAGACGGTGATCCGCCGGCGGCGATGCGTTATACGGAAGCGCGGCTATCGAAGATTTCCGCCGAACTCATCGGTGATCTTGATAAAGAAGCAGTCGACTTTGTGCCGAATTTTGATGATACGTTGGCGGAACCCATCGTTTTCCCGGCGAAATTCCCGAATCTGCTGGTCAATGGATCGACAGGCATATCCGCGGGCTATGCGACAGAAATTCCACCGCACTCGTTGGCTGAGATTATCGACGCGACGGTGATGCTGATGGAACATCCGGATTGCGGCGTCAATGACCTGATGACGTGTGTCAAGGGGCCGGACTTCCCTTCGGGTGGGATTGTTCAGGGAATCGACGGCATTCGCCGCGCTTATCAAACCGGCCGCGGCAAGATGGTCATCCGCGCACGGACGAAAATCGAGTCGCTGCGCACCGGCCGCCGGCAGATTGTTATCACTGAGTTGCCGTATGAAGTGAATAAGGCGCTTCTGGTCAAAAAGATGGATGAGCTGCGTCTGGATCGCAAGGTGGAAGGCGTATCGGAGGTCCGCGATGAGACCGACCGCCGCGGCATGCGCATTGTCGTCGAATTAAAGAAAGATGCCGACGCTCGCGGCATTCTGAACTACTTTTTCAAGAATACCGATCTGCAGATTTCCTATAATTTTAATATGGTGGTTATCGATCACCGGACGCCGCGCTTGCTTGGCCTGAAAGATATCCTGGCTGCTTATATCGCCCATCAGAAGGATGTCGTTACTCGTCGCACGCGTTTTGATCTTAACAAGAGTAAACAGCGGCAGCACATTATCCGCGGGCTGATTAAGGCGATTTCCATTCTCGATGACGTGATTCGGGTGATCCGCGCATCGAAAAATAAGAAAGACGCCGAAAAGAATCTACGCAGCACATTCGGTTTTACCGAGCTCCAGGCCGAAGCGATCGTCAATCTTCAACTGTATCGTTTAACCAACACCGATATTGTCACGTTGCGCAAGGAAGAGCAGGAGCTGGAACGAACGATCGCCCGCTTAGAAGGAGTACTCGGATCTGAACAGAAACTGATTGCGGTGATTAAAAAGGAATTAATCCAGGTCAAGGAGAAATATGCCGACGCTCGGCGAACGACGATCGAAGACGAAATCGAGGAGATTAAGATCGGGCTGGGCGTCACCGTTGCCGCCGAAGACGTCATGGTATTGTTGACAAAGCACGGCTATATCAAACGTTCCAGCTTGCGCTCAGTTGCCGCCAGCGAAGCCGATATGCCGATGAAGGAAAAAGATCACATTCTCTTTCAACGACAAATGAACACGACCGATACGCTGATGGTGTTTACTAACGAGGGCCGTTATCTCTATTTTCCGGTTCACGAAATTCCCGATAAACGTTGGAAAGATGCCGGTCAGCATGTGGCGACATTGATGCGAACCGGTACCGACGAAGAGGTCGTTGCCGCGGTGCCGGTCGATGATTTTAAGGCTAAAGATCGTTTTATGATCTTTATTACCCGGCTGGGAATGGTGAAAAGAACTGTTCTGCCGGAATATAAGGCGCAGCGTTATTCCCGCCCGCTGACGGCACTGCGATTGAAAAAAGGCGATACCTGTCTGACGGCTTTTTTAACCGACGGGATGTCTGACGTCCTGATCGCGACCCGCTTAGGCTATGTCTTGCGATTCCCGGAAACGGAAGCGGGGATGGTCGGTCTTCGTGCTACCGGTGTCAAGGGGATTCAACTGAAAAAGGAAGACGAAGCGGTGGCCGGACTGATGCTGGCCGATTCGGAGCCGCATGAGGCAATGATTGTTACCGATCGCGGTTCCGTTAAAAAAATTTCAATCGATGAGCAGGTTGAATGCACTTCGCGTGCGCATCGCGGCGTGCTTATTCTCAGACCGCTGAAGACCCGGCCGCATCATGTTGCATCGGTTTTGCCGGTCAATAAGCACGATACCCTCTCAGTGCTTACAAGCACGGGCAAATTATTTACGGCGGCTGCCGCCGACTTCCGCGTCGCCGACCGCTACAATAACGGCTCGTTTATCCTCAATCAGGAAGCGGACGGCAGCGTAACGGAAGTGTGGAAAAACAGACGGAATGAAAACGGTGTGTCTTGATATGGGAGGGGTCTTACCGCCGTTTATCTATTTCGAAATAATAATGATAATAAATCATGGTCACACTGAGCACGAGTAAATAAACGGGGAGGGAATACTCCATACGGTAGCCGTTACGATAATGATAAACTCCGGCGTGCCACGACAACGCTTCTGCCGTGACGGATAGTATTGTCCAGCACAGCAGGTAAAGCAGGTAAGTCGACCGCGTTTTGCGTAATGTGGAGTAGAGATAGACGAAGTGGTAGGCGAAAGGGCCGTACATGAAATAGGAGAGTATATCCCACAAATCCAGATAAGCGGTGTCATTGACATCATAGAAATTAAATGGTGCAATGCATAGCGTATGATCAAACAGCGTAACGAAATATATCCCAATCAGGACGGTTAAGAGTGTCTGCGTTCGGCTGAACCGTTTCGGAAGGATAAACAGTGCTGCGTAATTAACAAGGCCGACGACCAGAATGAACCATTCGTTTGCATCGAAAATTTTCATTTAAGATCCCTTCCGCAACGACTGTCCGCCGGTTTGGAGTTTCTCAGTATGCGAAATCCCTTGAGCAGCGCCGCCATCAGCAAGAAGAACAGCGCGATGACTACAATGAGCGGGAAAACCGGCGTTACCGTTGTATAACGTTGATTAACTTTAAGGTAAAGATACAAACCGATCAGAAAAACGGCGGCAAATAGTCCTTTTCGGCCGGCCGGCCGCCGGGAGAGGCCGTTAAAAAACAGCACAACGGCCAGAGGAAAAATGCCGTTGCGATTGATCAAAAAGGCAATGATTTCCGGCCGGCTCAGCCTGAAACCGTGATCGCCGTGATAAGCTTTGGCGGCAGGGAAATACACAAGCGACATGATGATGATCGATCCGGACAGAAAAAGAAAGAGGATCTCCTCTTTCGTGAGCCCTTTCGGAATAATAATTACTAAGTTAATGATCAGCCACAACAAAAACAGAGGGGCGACAAGAATCACATACAGCACCGTCCTTTCCGGTCTTGTTTTGTTAGTATGTTCGGTTCTGGGCTAATTTACTATGGTTTCAAGCTCATTTGTTCGCGTGCCGGCTGAAAAATGTTTACAATAAAAAAAGATGGCAAGAAGTCGCAGTTCATCGCATAGGAGGTTTTGAAACAATGTCCGATAATCAGAATCTTTTCGATATAACGATTATCGGCGCAGGACCGACGGGGCTTTTTTCTGCTTTTTACGCCGGTTTGCGTCAAATGAAAGTTAAGGTCATCGAGAGCCTTCCGCAACTTGGCGGTCAGCTCGGCACGCTTTATCCGGAGAAGGAAATCTTTGATGTGGCTGGTTTTCCTCATATTAAAGCCAAAGAATTGGTCCGGAAACTCGTGGAACAAGCGGACCATTTTCATCCTGAAATAGTCACGGATGAAAAGGTGACGACGCTGGATAAACGGGACGACGGTATCTTTGCGCTTGGTACGGAGTCGGGGACCGTTCATCTTTCGCGGACCGTGCTGATTACTGCGGGTGTCGGCGCATTTTCACCGCGACCGTTGAAAGTTGAGAGCGCGGATGCGTACGTCGATAAAAATTTGCACTATTACGTAAGTGATCTTCAACAGTTTGCCGGTAAAAAAGTAGTTATACTCGGCGGCGGCGATTCGGCAGTGGATTGGGCAACCACACCTGTCTCTTATACACA
>UQRJ01000195.1 GCA_900543345.1 uncultured Sporolactobacillus sp.
TCTACACAAGGCTATTCGTCGGCAGCGTCAGATGTGTATAAGAGACAGGCATAACCTATACTCTTTTATTGCTGCTGCATGAATTAGTACATGGACAATAAAGGCAATGATTATCGGTCAACTTCACAAAACGCGCTAATAATCTCGAAAAAAAGAAGCCCCATTCGCCGGCCATGATCAATACAACGGGGAACTGACGCGGATGATAACGTGAACGCGTTGATCAGGCAATTGATGGCGCTCTTGTATGGGCTGCCGCCGTCAGCAGATAACAGATAATCTCCCGGCGGTTTTTTTTAACCCATTCGCCGGTAGTCCGGACAACCCCCGTTTCGCATCGCCAAGAATGACGAAACTGGCAATAGCCAGATGTTCGAAATCCGCCCAACCGGTAGTTGCCGCTTCAATCCGGCAAATGGGCAAAGTATCGGTTTCGTCTGCGGCAGCCTGCGATACAAACGTTTTCTAGCAATTCGGCGATTGCAGCAATCGATTGAGCAAACGGTCGGTTAAGCGATTAAATGACGCCGCGGTCCGCACGCGCGGCCTCGGTAGCGGAATCGCCAGTTCTTCGCTGATCCGCCCCGCTTCAATTAAGATGACGCGGTCGGCCAATCGCACGGCTTCGCCGACGTCGTGCGTCACGAGAATGCACGTGAGTTGCTGCTTTTTCCACACCTTTTCAATCAAGTCCTGCATATCGATCCGCGTTAGCGCATCCAGCGCACTCAATGGTTCGTCGAGCAGCAGCAGATCGGGATGGCTGATTAATGCCCGGGCTAACGCAACACGCTGCTTTTGTCCGCCGGATAACTTCCGCGGATAAGCGGCGGCGAAACCGGACAGGCCGACTGCATCCAATACGTCAAGCGCTCGCTGCTTCCAGTTGCCATGCAGGCCGATGCCGACGTTATCGACCACATTCTTCCATGGCAAAAAGCGGCCGTTTTGAAACATCATCCGTGCCGAACGATTCAGGCCGTTCAATCGGGTTCCATTCTGTTCCACAGCGCCTTTCGTCGGTTGATCCAGTCCGGCAATCAATCGTAATAATGTACTCTTACCGCCGCCGCTTCGCCCGACAACGGCAATGAACTCTCCCGCATGCACGGTCAGGTCAATTCCCTTTAATACTTGATGATCCGGGAAGCTTTTATCAATCCCGATCAGTTTCAGCAGCACGCGACCTTGGGATGTTGCGGCTTTATTCGCCGGAAGATCCCTCCGATCTTGTTTCATACTTGAACCCAACGCAACCACCTGCTTTCAAAAAACTTGGCAATCAGATCGGACAACTTACCAAGCAGGGCATAGATTAAGATGGACAGAACAATGATATCCATCTGCATAAACTCACGCGCATTCATCGCCAGATAACCGATGCCGGAATTGGCAGCGATCGTTTCGGCGACGATCAATGTGGTCCACATCACACCCAATGCATAGCGGATACCGACAAGGATAGACGAAAGGGCCCCCGGAAAAATAATCTGTGTGAACAGCGACCAGCCGCTTAAACCGTAGGCTCGGCCCATTTCAATTAATTCCTTATCAACATTTTTAATGCCGTGATACGTATTGATATAGATAGGAAACAGGACCCCGAGAGCTACCAGAATGATTTTCGGCGTCTCACCGATGCCGAACCACAGGATCATGAGCGGAATTAACGCCAGATGGGGAATATTGCGCAGCATCTGTACAGAAGAATCAAACAACAAAGCAGAAATCTTGAAACAGCCGTTGCCCAAGCCGAGGATAAATCCCGTGATGCCGCCGATCAAAAAACCGCTCAAGGCACGATACAAACTGATCCCCATGTGGTGAATCAGTTCGCCATTTGCCAACAGACGGACGGCAGCCGCCATCACGCCGACAGGCGAAGGAAGTACCGTCGACGGAATCAAGCCCGATGAACTCATGAGCTGCCAAAGCAATAACAAAGCGATTGGAATCAGCCATGGCAAAATGACCGATAATCGCCGCTGATCATTTTTCACCGTCCATTCCTCCCCTCAATGGTCCAACAAAGCATCGCGTACGTCAATTTTTTTCGGTATCAACTTCAATTCATAGAATTGATCGGCAATGGATTGTTGTTCCTGCAGAATTGTGTTATTCATCGCATCGATGCCGTATGTCCGCCGCTTAACGGCTTTCCTTACGATTCGGCGATTCATTTTCAGCTCGTCCGCCAGTTTGTCAATCAGCTCCCCATGATGGCTATTGGCCCATTTCATACTTGCCGACAGCTGATTCATCAGTATCTTGGTCACCTGCCGATGTTTTTCGGCAAACTGCCGTTTAGCCAGGAAAAAGTCGCGATCCGTTGTCAGTGTTTTGCCGTTTACCAGTAGTTTCCCGTTGCCGTTGATCTCCGCGGCAGCCGTGAAGGGATCCCAAACAGCCCAGGCATCGACGTTGCCTTTTTGAAAGGCAATGCGTCCTTCCGCCGGTTGCAAATAGACGACGTGCACGTCCTTTAACGTCAAATTTACCTTCTCTAAAGCTTTCACCACAAGATAGTGCGAGCTGGAACCTTTAGCAAAAGCAATCTTCTTCCCCTTAAGATCGGAAAGCGAGCGAATTGAGCCATCCTTTTTGACCAAAATGCCGCTGCCGAGATTCTTTGAATGGCCGACGCCCACATAGACAAGGTCGGTACCGGCAGCCTGCGAAACAATCGGCGGCGTGTTTCCGGTTCGGCCGTAGTCAATGCTTCCGGATCGCAGTGCTTCCAGCAGTGCCGACCCGGCCTGGAATTCTTTCCATTCGACGCGATAGCCGTGCTTCTTCAGGGCGGCCGCTAACTTTCCTCTGACCTTAGCAATGTTGAATTCATCGCCTTTTTGATAGCCGATGCGAATGACTTGCCGCTCGGTTGACGAAGCAGCATTGCAGCCGACCAAAAAGATGGCCATAATCAGCAGCAACGCGGCAAACCACCCAGTCGTTTTACGCATGATCGATCCCTCTTCTGTTTTCATTTTTAGCTCTGTTTCGCTGCAGACGCTTTCCGCAGGCGATGAGCCTCCTCGCTGCGGGGTCCCCCCTGGATCGTTCTTCCCGTCGGAGTCTTGCGTCTTCCGCTCCAAACCATGGCGCGACAAAAAACATGATCTTTAAACAGAGTCTAACTTTTAAACGAACAGTCGCTTCTTCAATAAACTTCGCTGCACTTTACCGGTCGGCCCGGTCGGCACTGCGTCGACCGTTTCGATGACGGCCGGTTGTTTCTGCGGCGACAGCAAGCGGCGACACTGCCGGGCAACGGCTTGTTTAATCTGCCTGTTCACTTGCTGATCTTTCGTCTCCGTTACAATAAATGCCGCCACTTTTTCACCGTACTGCGGATCACTGAGTCCAATCACGGCTACTTGCTGCACGCCCGGAACCATGCGGATGACTTGCTCGACTTCATAAGGGCTGATCTTTTCACCGCCGCGATTAATCAACTCTTTTTGGCGCCCGACAATGTACACATAACCATCTTCATCAACATAGCCGACGTCGCCGGTATGAAACCAGCCGTTCTGAAATGCGTCTTCTCCCGCTCCGTCGATATAATGGTCAATCACATTTTCGCCGCGAATCACAATTTCGCCCGGTTGACCGCAGGGCAGTGATTCATCGCTGTCATTGACAATTTTCAACTGTAGACCATAAGGGAAGCCGACGGAAGCCAGCTTGCGCATCTTCGGCGGCAGCGGATTGACGCAGATCTGACTGGCAGCCTCTGTCATGCCGTACGACTGAATAAGCGGAATGCCGAAGCGATCCTCAAATTGCACAGCCAAACGTTCCTCAAGCGGCGCGGAGGCAGAACGGATAAAGCGCAGTGTTTCCGGAATCACGGCCGGTCGGGGAATTTTCAACAAAATAGCGATAATCGCCGGTACAGCCGAGACCCACGTAATCTCCTCATGGGCAATCGTGTCCCAGAAACGGGAAGCGCTGAATTTCGGCGCCATGACAATTTGCCCGCCCGATAAAAGCGTCGACAGGGCCGTGACGACCTGGGCATTAATATGAAAGAGCGGCAAGATATTATAAGCGCGGTCGGCTGCGTTGAGCCGATGCGAGTGGATGATATGCCGAGCGGCTGCGGCAATTTGCCGATGCGAAAGGCCGACTGCTTTCGGTGCGCCGGTTGTTCCCGACGTATAGAGCAAAACGGCAATCGCGTCCTCTGCCGGTGCGGCAAATCCCGCGTATGCCGATTCGTCACGCTGAGCGGCAGAGGCCCATCGTCCCGCTTTCCGCTCGTGACATTCAATCGTTTGGTCGTGATAAGTAAATAGTGCCCGCAACGTCCGGTCAGGATCATCTTGTAGCAAAATACGCGCATGCGGCGCTAAGACGAACGCGGCCGTCGGGTGGCAACGACGAATGAATTGTTTAAATTCCGTGGCGGTCAGCTGTGGATTGATGGTCGCAACAACAGCTCCCGCATCGATAATCGCCAGAAAACAGCAAAGAAAAGCATAAGAATTCGGCAGCCCTAACAGGACCCGGTCGCCCGGCTTAATGCCGGCGGCGGCCATCATCCTTTGAATATGTTCGATTCTCCGGCGCAGTGCGCCGGCAGTGTGCCAACAGCCGGCTTCCTCGACTACCGGTCGATCCGCCGAGTGCATCTGTTGAGCCAATTTATCGGTTAAATAGGACATTACATTCTGACCTCTCGATTTTTATTTTCTTGCGGCAACGACGCCAGCGCTCTTTGTTGCTTAACCGGCCACCGTGAGCGCCGACCGATACAGTAAGAAGCAATCGGCGTTTTATAGAACGCATAAGCAATCAACATCGACAGGCCGTAAACAAAACCGACGGCCAACGGCAGCGATAGATAAAAAACCGGCGTATCGGCTTTCAAGTGAGCGACAAAATATTTTTCGACGATATACAGCGGTAAAGGTTGCACCAGATACATACCGAACGATGTCATCGAAGCCATCTGCACAAACTGATTGAAATGCTGTCCCTTTGTTTCACTGCGCCGGTTTGCCCAACACCTGCCGATAACAATCAATAAAGCGATCACCAGAACGGCATAAAGGAAAAAGACAGGCTGATGTACCGATTGAGCAGTGCGGTCACTCACCTTTAATACCGTCCGATTGAGACCATAGTGCCAATACATCAAAACCCAGGTTACGGCAAAGACGGCCAGCAGCAATTTGATATGCCGATCAAGGAACGCACAAATCGGTTCATAGTAACACGCCGCCAGACCGCCGATCACAAAATAGCCTTGGTAAGTCACGACAAAATTACCGTAATGCGACAGCAAATACGGCCAGCCGGACGTATCCAGATGCGGCAGCACAAATTTAATAAACGCCGTCAACATCAGCTGAAAATAAACACTCCAGATCAGGATATGGAGATGCCATTGGCTAAATTTTTGTAATCCGCGCAGAATAAAGGGAAAAATAATATAAAATTGAAAAGTTACCAATACATAGTAAATATAGAACTGATCGCCATGAATTACGGTCAACCATAAATCTTTCAAGAAAGCACCGGGAGCCTCCATCGTCCGCTGAAGATAATCATTCTGAAAAAACAAATAGACGATATTCCAGAACAAATAAGGAATACCGATCGACAGAAATCGTTTTTTCCAAAAAACACCGATCTTTAAATCACGGCCCGTATAAACGATAAACAAGATAAAACCGGTAATAAACATAAAGGCCATCCGCGTAACGTGCATTGTCGAATGAACGGCCGCCATTCTCATGAAACTCGGTGTGCCGTCTTTGAGCCGGTCGTCGAAGATCGTCATTGTATGCACAGCCAGAACGCCGAACATAATCTGTCTCTTATACACATCTGACGCTGCCGACGAATAGCC
>UQRJ01000196.1 GCA_900543345.1 uncultured Sporolactobacillus sp.
ATCTACACAAGGCTATTCGTCGGCAGCGTCAGATGTGTATAAGAGACAGGGTTTCCATAATCTGTTGCGCTTCCATTGTTCCGCGAAAACCTCCGTCTCATAAGCTATGCATCGATGTAAAAATCTCTTCACGCTGAATTTTAACTTGTACCTTCAATTGTTCGCCTTCGTCCGCCATGATCTGTTTGATACGGCCAAAATTTTCCTGCGCCTCGGACAGATCCAGCATCATGATCATCGTAAAATAGTCGTTCATAATCGTTTGCGATACATTGAGTATGTTAATATGCAGTTCGGCAAGTTTACTGCTGACGCCGGCAATAATGCCGACCTTGTCCTTGCCGATGACCGTTAATATGGCTTTCATCCCGACATCTCGAACTCCTTTTTTCCGAAATCGCCGCCCGGGCGGCATTGACAAACAGGCCGTCATCTTATAAGATAAGATTTGTCTTTTAAACAGTGCGGGTGTAGTTTAATGGTAAAATTAGAGCTTCCCAAGCTCTCGTCGTGGGTTCGATTCCCATCACCCGCTTACTTATTCGCTCAGGCGGCTGCGGCCGCCCTTTTTGATACGATAAAAAAGTATAAGAACAATCAAGACTCGGCGTCGCCAGGTTTTTTATAGTGATCAGATACTCGTCACTTTACCGAAATTTTGCAGATGGTCAATACGGTTATAATCGATGATCTCCCACGAACGCCCGTGCGAACGGATATGACTGATACAAGTATTGTATAATTTCGTTTTCCCCGTACCGATTTTTCCGTCCGAATAGAGTGACAGAATCACATTAATCAGGCCGCCGTGCGCCACCAGCAGCACGGAATCATGGGGATATTGCCCTTTAATGTCGGCAAGTCCGGCGGAAACCCGCGCGGCGACCCGTTCAAACGGCTCCATGCCGGGAATCCGTCCGTCGGGAAAATGCCGATCCCGCTGGTCCACCGTCATACCGGAAGCGGCGCCGTAACTTTTTTCAGTAAACTTATCACTGACGATCAGCGGCAGATGACCGACATAATGATTGACAATCAGCGCCGTTTCTTTTGCCCGCAGCAGCGGGCTGGTGAATACGGCCGCAAAAAGCGATCCCTGCAAGTATTCGCCCACCCGCATCGCCTGTGCTTCGCCGTGACTGTTGAGTGGTACATCTTCTCTTCCTTGCAGTTTTCCCCTTGCATTCCAGTCGGTTTCTCCGTGCCTGACCAGGCATATAACTGTCATTCATCTATCCTCCAACCGTCGATTGGCAATACCGTACCTGCGGGCCGGTTGCCTTTACCCACATTATAACGAAAAATCATCGATCCGGCCGCATTAAAATCCGTAAAAATTTTTCATCGTCATGAATATAATAAATGACGCTGCGTCCGGTTTGGCCCGCAGGCAGAGACAGCCTCTCAGCGCCGGCCTTTGACATACGGCACACCGTCCGCTTTCGGGGGTTCGGCCCGGCCGACAAATCCGGTCAGCACAATCAGTGTCAATACATACGGTGCGATCAGCATATACACAGACGGTAAATGATCCAGATAAGGAAGCTGCTGGCTGGTAATGCTCAACGCCTGGGCGAAACCGAAAAACAGCGAACCGAGCATGGCGCCAATCGGATGCCATTTGCCGAAAATCATCGCTGCCAGCGCCAGAAATCCTTGCCCGGCAATTGTCGAGACATTGAAATTCGAAGTGATCGTCACGAGATACACGGCTCCGCCGATTCCGCCCATCACGCCGCTCAGCAAGACACCGATATAGCGCATGCGCGTGACATGAATGCCGAGCGTATCTGCAGCGGCCGGGTGTTCGCCTACCGCTCGCAGCCGTAAGCCGAACGGCGTTTTGAAAATCACAAACCAGACAACAAACGACGTGAGAATCGCCAGGTAGGAGGTATAGGTGACTTGTTGAAAAAGGATCGGTCCAATCACCGGCAGATGATCCAGCCACGGAATGCTGACCTTGTCGATGTTATTGTTGATATATGGCGTCTGCCCCTTACCGTTATATATCAGTTTGACTAGAAAAATGGTCAATCCGGAAGCCAGAAAGTTCAGCGCCACGCCGCTGACTGTCTGATCGGCACGGAAAGAAATCGAGACAACGGCATGAATCAATGAGAAAGCGCCGCCTGCTGCCGCCGCGATCAGAATAGCGATCCACGGCGAAGCCGCGCCGACGCCAGCATGTTCGAGCGCGAGCGTCGATACCGCGCCGGTAAATGCGCCGACCCACATCAGACCTTCGAGGCCGATATTGACGACGCCGGATCGTTCCGAAAACACACCGCCGAGCGAGGTAAAAATAAGCGGAGCGGCCGTCAGCAGTGTGGATGGAATAATAATCGTCAGCACCTCATAGAAGCTCATTGATGCTGCCTCCTTTCCGCCATGCGCAGCCATGCCCATTTAATCACGTAACTCGAACCGACAAAGAAAATGATCAGTGCGATGACCACCTGAATCAGTTCGACAGGAACGCCGGCAACCGATTGCATCGTCAAGCCACCGGTCTGCAGCCCCGAAAATAATGCACCGGCAAACACCACACCGATCGGCGTATTCATTCCGAGCAGAGCCACGGCAATGCCGTTAAATCCGATATTGGTAAAAGTCGAATTAATCATCATATATTGGTACGTCCCGAGCCCTTCCATTGCTCCCGCCAGCCCGGAAAAAATGCCGGAGACAGTCATCGACAGGATGATCGCCCGGCCGACGTTCATGCCCGCATAACGCGAGGCATCGGGACTGAAGCCGACGGCCCGCAATTCATAACCCTTGGTCGTTTTCCAGAGAATCAGCCACATCGCAACGACAGCCAGAATTGCAACGATAAAACCCCAATGCAAGCGCGACCCTTGTGTCAGATTGGCTAAAAACGGCGAAGCCAGCGATGCCGATTTTGGAATCGTCGGTGTTCGTTCTCCCTCGACATAGAGGAAATTTTTAATAATATAGGCCGTTGAATAGAGGGCAATATAATTCATCATGATGGTCGAGATGACCTCATGGACTTTAAATTTGGCTTTAAGCAATCCGGGAAGCCAGCCCCACAAGCCGCCGGCCACGGCGCCGGCAATAATCGACAGCGGCAGCAGGACTATTTTCGGCAGTCCGGCTAATTCAATCGCGCAAGCAACCGACGCCAGCCATCCGGCCATTAACTGCCCCTCGACGCCGATGTTAAACAACCCTGTGCGAAAAGCAAAAGCGACCGCCAACCCCGAGAGCACGAGCGGGATCATCGCTCGGATCATTTCTCCGGCATAATACGGTTGAAGAAAAATGGAGTCGATGATCGATTGATAAGCCAGCAGCGGATCATAACCGGTCGCAAGCATGATCACCGCTCCGCTCAATAATCCGAGAATGACGGAAACAACCGGAATGATCAGCGTCATCCAGTTTATTTTTTTGACCAGACCGCTCATCGCGGGTTCCCCTCCTTTTTCTTCCCGGCCATCAGCAGTCCGAGCTCATTTTCATCGGTTTTTTTCGGATCGACAATATCGATGATCTGCCCTTCATAGATCACGGCGATCCGGTCGCTGAGTCGGAGAATTTCATCCAGTTCAAGAGAAACGAGCAGGACGGCTTTGCCCTTTCTTTTCTCCTCAAGCAGCTTCCCGTGAATAAATTCAATCGCCCCGACGTCCAGTCCGCGAGTCGGCTGCGCGGCGACAAGCAGCCGTGGACTGCGCGCGACTTCACGGGCAACGATCACTTTCTGCTGATTACCTCCGGAAAGCGATCGGGCGAGCGTTTTCTCCCCCGGTGTACGAATATCGTATTCACGAATCAATTTTTTCGCTGCTTCTTCGATGGCGCCGCGGTGCAGGAATCCGAAGCTGGCATACGGCTGTCGGTAGTAGGTCTGCAGCACAAAGTTTTCGCCGACCGTAAAATCAAGTACGAGGCCGTATTTCTGCCGATCTTCGGGAATATAACCGAGCCCCGTTTCAATAATCTGTCGTGTTTTCCGGTTTGTCACGTCATGCCCGTCAATCGTCACTTGGCCGCCTTTGACTCGGCGCAGACCGGCGATCGCATCGACCAGTTCCGCCTGTCCGTTTCCGTCGACGCCGGCCACACCGAGAATTTCGCCGCCGTGCACCGTCAGATTGAGATCTTTGACAACATCGACGTTTCGCGCATCGGCTACCGTCAGATGCTTAATGGCAAGAACAGTGTTTTGCGGCCGATACGACTGGTCATTCACCTGGATATGTACTTTATGCCCGACCATCATATCCGCCAGATCGCTCGGATCGGTTTCCGCAATATCCAGTGTGTCGATGATTTTCCCACGGCGGATCACCGTGACGCGGTCGCAGGCCTGAAAGATTTCCTTTAACTTATGAGTAATCAAAATAATTGATTTGCCGCCCCGGACCAGCCGCTTCATGATTTCGATCAGTTCCCGGACTTCGATCGGCGTCAGTACTGCCGTCGGCTCATCAAAGATCAGAATGTTCGATCCGCGGTACAGTGTTTTTAAAATCTCGACTCGCTGCTGCATGCCGACGGTGATGTCCTCGACTTTAATCAGCGGGTCGACATCCAGTCCGTAGCGGTCGGAAAGCCGACGAACGATATCGACTGCCTGGGCAATATCCAGCCGGCCGTGCTTTTTCGGTTCCCGTCCGAGGACGATATTTTCGGCAACCGTGAATTTGTCGATCAACATAAAGTGTTGATGGACCATGCCGATACCGAGACGATTGGCATCGTTTGGATTATGAATACGTGCGGGATGCCCGTGCACCAGAATTTCACCGCTGTCCGGCTGGTAAAGTCCGAACAGGATATTCATCAGTGTCGATTTGCCGGCGCCGTTTTCACCGAATAGCGCGTGAATTTCGCCCTCTTTCACCTGCAGCGACACATCATCGTTGGCAACGATCCCCGGAAAGGTTTTCCGGATATGCCTCATTTCAATCGCGTATGGCATGTTTTCATCCCCCCTGTCCCGATTCATCAGCAGGAAGCGGCATGCGCCGTCCCTTTTTCGATAAAAAGCCGTTCAGCAGCAGCGGATAATAATGGTGGATGGAGCGCAGGACTGCTGCTCCATCCACCGTAAACACGATCATTGTTTCAGGTCGGAAAGATATTTCTGATATTCTTTATCGGTTGTCGGTGCGGTAATGTCGCCGTTGATAATCTGCTTTTTATATTTGTTTACTTCATTAAGAACCTTTTGCGGAACATTTTTTGTCGTCGGCGCAAGTCCGACGCCCTTTTCCTGAAGCCCGTATTCCAGCACCCGGCCGCCCGGGAAATGTCCGGCTTTCGTCTTTTTCGTGACGTCGTAAATCGCCTGATCGACACGTTTAACCATCGACGTCAGCGTGACGTTCTGCGGGAGCCCCTGTGCGTACTGATCTTTATCAACGCCGATTACCCAAACCTTCTTGCCGTTTTTCCGCAGATTCTTCGCTTCCGTGAACACGCCGTTGCCGGTGTCGCCGGCAGAGGCATAGATGATATCCGCACCCTTGGCATACATCGTCGAGGCAATATCGCGTCCCTTATCGGGCGCATTGAATGCACCGGCGTACTGAGCGAAAATCGTGGCCTTGGGATTAACCGTCTTAACGCCGGCCTTAAAGCCGTTTTCAAATTTCTTCAGCAGTGCCGAATTGACGCCGCCGACAAAACCGACTTTATTTGACTTCGTCGTCAGTCCGGCGACTACGCCGACGAGGAAAGACCCCTGTTGCTCTTTAAACGTAATGTTGGCGACATTTTTCAGCGGTTTATTATGCTTATCGACTGCAACCGCGTCAATGATGCCGAGATGTGCCTGTCTCTTATACACATCTGACGCTGCCGACGAATAGCCTTGTGTAGATC
>UQRJ01000197.1 GCA_900543345.1 uncultured Sporolactobacillus sp.
ATAGTAAACTTACAGTTTACTTTATCATCATAAAATGCCTGCTCGCGTTTGTCAATCGCTTCGCGACCGCGCTGTCCGCAGTTGGTGACAATTTTTTCATCAGGTAAAGATAACATGCCAATCGCTTAGCCAACGAAAAATAGCCTGTCCGTCCACCGCTTGATGGTTCGCACCAAGTTTTGCCGATCTCAGCGTAAGGGTATAGGACGAGCAACTGATTTTAGTTTCTCTTTTTGGGAGATTTTAATCATATTTACGGATCTCCGGCACCAGTAGGATGAGCAAATGTGCAACGATCACTAGTCCGCTCAAGGACAGGATTGTCGCGACACCGCCGATCAGCTCGGCCAACCAGCCAGTCATTAAATAACCCACTGGCAGCAGCGCAAACGAGCCGACCATGTCAATGCTGGCCACCCGACCGAATACTTCGGGTGCGACCAATTCCTGCAAGCTGGTTTCCCAAATCAGACCAAACAGCATGTTGCCCGCACCGACCACAACCATTAGTGCAATCAACAAAGCGGCGTGATCGACCAGCGGCATCAGCAACAACGCGATTCCGGTAAAAATACCGGCGCCATAGGCCAACAGACCGCGGCGGTTCCACTTTCGCCGCAGGCCAAACAGGAAGGCCACGCCAATCGATCCTAATGCCGAGCCTGACATAACTATCCCATAAATATACGGCGGAAATTGATCATGCACTTTCACCAACCAAGGGACCAATATCAAGATCACGCCGGACACACAAATGTTGATGAAACTGTAAAAAAGAATTGTCACCCATAGCCAGGTACTTCTTTTGATAATCCGAATGCCTTCCAAACATTCACTGATCAATGAAGTTGGCCGACGCTGTCCACTGACGGCAATCCGGCCTTCCTGCGTGAGACACAATAGACAAAGAAACGAGATCAGGTAAGTCAAGCCGTCGAGACCGAATCCGAGTGAAACGCTTGTCAAACTAACGATCAAGCCGCCGGCCGCCGGACCGAGCAGCTGCAGCAACTGCTGCGTGCCTTGATTCAGCGCATTGGCCGAGTTACGAATTGCCGGCACAAAAATCGTCGCCCGCATCGCCGAAAACGCCGGTTCAAACAGGCCGGTCATCAATCCCATCACGGCAACTGTCGCCACGAGCGTGGAAATCGACAATCGTCCCGCCAGACCAAGCATCATCACGCCGATCATCAGCAAAAAACGGATTAAATCGGTTGTTCGCATTATTTTCGCTCGATTGAACCGGTCAACAATGATTCCGGAAATTGGCAAAATCAATACTTCCGGAAGTATATATGCCATCATGATCATGCTCATGACCATCGGCGAGCCGGTGAGTTCATAAACCAATAGCGGCAGCATGACATTGGTGATCGCCGATCCGAAAATCGATAGAGAATTGCCGATCCACAAAAAGCGAAAAGCCCGCGAGAGGACGATCGGCCGTAACAATTCCGGATAATGTTTCTCTTGTGCGATATCGATTTGCCCCATGATTTCACCTCCAGATGAGTAGCTTTTTATCAATCCGTGGGAAACAAAGACAGAAGTGCATAATAGTTTTTGCCATTTTCCCGCATTTTTCGCTTGTTACAATCCTTCATAAACCGATAGACTGCCTTAATTTTTTCCGCCAGTTCCTGCCGCTCTTTCGCAGTCAGCTCGACCTGATAAGGAATCAGCAGAAAGTCGTCTCGATGCGCAGAGGATCGGGCAATGCCGCGCCGCAACTGGTCCAGCGCACAATTGGCATTTTCCCGCAGCATGTCGTCAAGCTGCGGCACCGTCTCACCGTTGATCAGCGAAGCTACTTTTTCCAGCGAGATATTTATCGCAACGGATTGATAAAACTTCTGCTGAATGCCGTTTTTGAGTTTAGTGCGTACCAGTTTAATCAACCCGACACGTTCCAGTTCCATCAAATGATAGCGAATCTTCGCCGGCGACAGATGCATCGTGTCCGCCAGCATTTTCCCCGTCTTCGCTTGATCGGACAAAGACCAGAGAATCTTGACCCGCAGCGGATCGCTGATGACCCGCAGCTGATCCAAGGTCGTAATGTAGAAGATATCCTTCATGTCCATCCCTCAATTATTTTTTAACGTACAAAATTATTAATACGTTTAAGATTATTGTAAATAAGAAAGGTACTGCTGTAAAGGCAACTCCGACTTTTTAGCGGTATTCATCAACGGTAGTAAAATTGCTTGTTAAATTTTTATCGCTATGATCCATTCATAGAAGCAGCAACCCGTTTATTTTTTTGCATCAGAAATTGTGACGCAACTGATCCATTAGCTTTACAATAGGCTTTTGCTAGTTAAGGGCTCATTTTGGTTGCGCAAGAGTCAGTTGATGCGTGCAGGATATTGGTCATTCGTTGCTGGTAAAATAGGCTCTCTCGTTTCAAACTAATGATGAACTGTTTTCCAGGGAGGAATAGCGATGTTACAATTTTCCGATCAATTAAAGAAATATCGGTCTAAATGTGGATTGTCTCAGGATGAATTAGCGCGCAAGTTATATATTTCCCGGCAGGCGATTTCGAAATGGGAAAACGGCGAGGGAACACCCGACTTAACTAATTTAGTCAAACTGGCCGAGCTATTGAACGTCAGTTTAGATACATTGGTGCTGGGTGTTGAGGAGAAGCCCGCAAAAATCGATAGCAGTCAGTTTGTCTATGAACCGACCACCGGCTTATATGTCCGGCGTTTCGGTACACGGAATGGCTGGGATTTCTTAGCGAGGTTCTGGTGGTTGATCTTTTTTATCGCTGCCTTTGTGTATGGATTCATTTATTTCATTAAATTGTGAACCAAATGTCAATCGGCGCTTGCCAAGCTGAACTGGCAGCAGTTTTCAACCGGCTTTCGCTGCAGCGTTAGCAGGCGGCAACACGCTTGGTATGAGAAAATTGCTTAACAAGTTGATTCTATGCCTTCGTTTTTTAGATCTATAATCAAGGTATACCCGTCTATAATATACCTTGACAGTCATAGTAATGTGGCCTATACTACTATCACGGAAAGGAGATGGCCGCCATCGCTGCTCATAAAATCTCTTCGGACCTGCTGCGGGGACATACCGATACAATCATTTTAAAATTGTTGATCGGCGGCGATAAATACGGCTATGAAATCAGCAAACTCGTGCATGCGCATTCCGGCGACGAGTACGATCTGAAAGAAGCGACGATGTACTCCAGCCTGAAACGCATGGAACACGACGGGCTGATTACTTCCTACTGGGGGGATGCCAGCCAGGGCGGGCGCCGAAAATATTATCGCATCACGGACAAGGGGAAGGTCACTTATCATGAAAATAAACAAAATTGGCAACATGCTAAACAGATATTGGATCGACTGATTTAAGCAAAATTCGATGGTAAAATTTCCTCATTTAAGAAAGGCGGGTAACAAGCCGTGAACGAAAAACTGACCCATTATTTAAATAAGATCTTCGCGCCTTATGATGAAAGCCTGCGTGCGATCACGGATCTGAAACAAGAATTACTGCAGGATCTGCAGGAACGAATCGACGATTTACAAAAGCAAGGCGTCGACGAGACGACCGCCTTTCGCAAAGCGGTGGACTCACTTGGCGATATCGAGCAAACGATTCACGACCTGGCCGAGCGGTCGCAGAAGCTGCAGCGGGTCGTTCTGACCAATTTTTCCAAGACCCATCTCGCCCACTCTGATTTTCGCAATATTTCGGTGCATGACGTCAAGTTCGAACAATGCGATCTGCGCGAATCAGATTTCAGCCACTCGGATCTCACCGGCAGTTCCTTTAAAGGGAGCGACTTGCGCAAAACGAAATTCGCTGATGCCGACCTGACCGGCGCTAATTTAACGGGCACCGCTTTAAGCGACGTCAGTTTCAGTCATGCTCGGCTCGCCAAAGCCGATCTAAGTGCCTCGGATCTGCGCCGTACTGTGTTTGAGCGGGCCGATCTGACGGGAACGAAGCTGCGCAAAGTCGCCTTGGGCAGCGCCGCTGTTTTCCAGGACTGCACTCTAGTACAGACCGATTTCAGCTTTTCCGATGTTTCTGGCATTCATTTTGACAATCAGACACTCGTCGGCGTAATCTTTGACGGGACTGGCTTAGTCCGAACGTCTTTTAAGCACGCGACGCTGCGGAATGTCTCATTTCGGATGATCAGTAAACGCTATGTTCGCAAGGCCGTGTTCACCGGCGCGGCAATGGACAAAGTCACCTATGCCTTTCTTAAAGGTGCCGGCGCCGATCTCGATCACGTGACAATCAATTAAGGAGGACGCATAAATGGGGCAATCGGAGAAAGTAATTTATGTCGATCGGATTGACAAATCATTTGGCAAAAAACGCGTGCTCGCCGGCATTTCCTTTACCGTACAAAAAGGGCAGGTTTTCGCGCTGCTCGGCGAAAACGGCGCCGGAAAAACGACGATGATCCGCATTCTGACTACCCTGCTCAAGCCGGACGGCGGCCAGGCGCGGGTCGGCGGTTACGATGTCGTCCGTGAGCCGGGCCAAGTACGCAAACAGTTCAGTCTGACCGGGCAAAACGCAGCCGTCGACCCCGTCCTGACCGGCCGGGAAAACCTGATGCTGATCGCGGGGCTGCGTCACCTGATGCAGCCCCGGCAGGTAGCGGACCAATTGCTGCGACGGTTTTCACTAATCGATGCGGCCGATCGCCCGCTGGCCAAATACTCCGGCGGCATGCGTCGGCGTCTGGATATCGCCATGGGCCTGATCGGCCGGCCGGCGATCCTTTTCCTCGACGAACCGACGACCGGACTGGATCCGCGTAGCCGGCTGGGACTGTGGCAAGTCATCCGCCAGCTGCAAAAAGAAGGAACGACAATTTTTCTGACGACGCAATATCTGGAAGAAGCCGACCGCCTAGCCGATACGATCGCCTTTCTCAATCAGGGGCGGATCGTCGCCTCCGGCAGTCCCGAGGCATTGAAAAAACGCGTGATGCACAAGCAGCTGCTGCTGACCTTCGCCACTGCCGACGCGCTGAACACCGCGGCGACGATTTTAGAAAATGACCGTCCGCAGGTCAACGAGACCGAGCTGAAGCTGACGATTCGTTCGGACGGGTCGGTTCGCCAGCTCGTCGACGTACTCAATGCGCTGGAGCAGGCCTTCGTGCCGGTGAAAACATTCACGCAGACCGAACCGAGCTTGGACGATGTCTTCATGCAATTAACAAAAAATGATCTTCAAAGTGAGGCGTTGCACTAATGTGGAACCGGTGGAAAGATACTTTTGTTTTGAGCCACCGCGTGATGAAACATAATTATCGCAGCCCGGACACACTGATTACCGTCGTCGGCATGCCGGTGATGATGCTACTCTTGTTCGTCTACGTCTTCGGCGGCGCCATCGAGGCTAAGGGTCAAAGCTATGTCAATTTCGTCGTCCCGGGAATCATTTTGTTCGCGATGGCCAGCGGTTCGGCCTATACCGCGCTGAGGATCAATGTCGACAAGGCTTCAGGCATCTTCGACCGTTTCCGTTCGATGCCGATTGCCCGCTCGGCCATCCTCAGCGGTCACGTCTTTGCCTCGGTCTTCTTTATGGCAATCGCGACGGTAATCGTTGTGCTGATCAGCCTGTTGTGCGGCTTTCGCCCCAGTGCGGGACCGCTGCAATGGCTCGGCGCAATCGGCTTGCTCGCGCTATTTGCTTTCGCGATGACCTGGCTGTCGGTCCCGTTCGGTCTGACGGCCGGCAATGCAGAAGGCGCCGGCGCCTTTTCGTATCTGCTGCTGATGCTGCTGCTGTCTCTTATACACATCTCCGAGCCCACGAGACCCTAAGACATCTC
>UQRJ01000198.1 GCA_900543345.1 uncultured Sporolactobacillus sp.
CACAAGGCTATTCGTCGGCAGCGTTAGATGTGTATAAGAGACAGCGTTACACAAGCACAGAGAATGATGCACTGACTAAACAAATCAATGCTCCGGAATCTTTTGACTCAAATTACCGCCGTAAGGTGTTGTTTAAATGGCAAAAATTAGTCGAGGAAGATGCACCGGAGATTCCGCTGTTCTACACCTATAGTCTGATGGCCGTGAACAAGCGCGTGACGCGGTATTCTGCTTATACTGGATACAACCGCGACTACGATGGTTTGCTGAAACTGGGTGTTTCCGAGAAGAAGCCGATTAAGGCAAAATAATATCATGGAAAGGTAAGCCGTCCGTCAGCAAAATAGTGGCGGGCGTTTTTTAAAATTTTTACAACAAGCAAGCCGCTGTGCGCAAGAACGGTGCGGTTGTTCATAAATGTTGCCAATCGATTCCGCTCGACCATTCAATGCCGAGCGGAATCGGTACATTTCCGACTGCTCACGGACCTTTTTATGCTATGCTAAACAGAGAAAGCAGCAGGAAAGCGAGGGACCTGAATGGAAGGAAAAATCATCGGTTTTATCGGTACCGGCGTGATGGGCAGCGGCATGGTGCGCAACTTAATGAAAGCGGGTTACCGACTGCAAGTCTACAACCGGACCAAAAGCAAGGCGGACGCGCTTGTCGCCGAGGGTGCCGCCTGGCGGGATAGCCCGGCTGCCGCGGCCGAGGGTGCGGACGTCGTGATCTCGATGGTCGGATACCCGCAGGATGTCGAAACCATTTATTTTGCCGACGGCATTCTCGATCATGCCGCCCGCGGCACGTATGTGATCGATATGACCACCTCATCGCCGCAACTGGCGGAGAAGATTGCCGCGGCCGCCGAGGAAAAAGGCCTGCACGCCCTCGATGCACCGGTTTCCGGAGGGGACGTCGGTGCACGCGACGGCAGCCTGTCGATCATGATTGGCGGCAAAAAAGAAGATGCCGCGGCGATGATGCCGGTTTTCCGAGCGATGGGCAAAAAAATTGTTTATCAAGGGCAAGCCGGAGCCGGGCAGCATACGAAAATGGCCAATCAGATTGCCATTGCTTCGAACATGATCGGTGTGGCCGAGGCACTGGCCTATGCGAAGCAAGCCGGGCTCGACACTGATAAGGTGATGGAGAGTATTGCTACCGGCGCCGCCGGCAGCTGGTCGCTATCCAACCTCGGACCGCGGATGCTCAAGGGCGACTTTGCGCCCGGTTTTTATGTCAAACATCTTATTAAAGATGAGCGAATCGCTCTCGAATCGGCAAAACAGATGGGTTTGGCGACGCCCGGTTTGGCGCTATCGAAAAAAATTTACGAAGCGCTGGCCGCCGCAGGTGAGGAAAATAGCGGCACACAGGTCATTTTTAAAAAATATCAGTCATCCTAAGCGTCGCCGGGTCACAAAAACGACCGGCAGCAACTTCCGCATCGACGAGGGCTGCTCCAAAGGGTAAAAACTGCCACGAGTCGATGAGCGTTCCGAAATAGCAAAAAACCGCTCCGAATGGCTGAAAGCAGTCTTGATTCGCCGATAAAAGTAAGCAATAGATGATCCATTTTATTCGATATATGACAGGGTCGGAGCGGAACCGCAAGCAGGGCGAACGATCAAAACGTAATATTCCCATTGCCGCGGCTTGAGCACTGCTGCGGCACTTACCGGGCAGGCCATACCCGAGGTGCTTTTTTCTAATTGTGACGGTGGCTTTATTTGTGTCAGCTTCCGCTTTACTGCTCTCGGACGAGCATCGTCAGCGGGCCGGTTATCGCCGGTTGTTACTTCTAAGTAACCGCGGGATGACTGACCGGGTAGGGAGCCGCGTGCGCGCTGGCGGGCATGCCGCTATTGTTGATTGTCCATTTGGTTGGAGTATTTGGTTCACCGGATGCTGCAGCTATGAAAGGATCTGATTTCAATGAAATTTTATATCGCGTCCGGTTCGCTGCTGGCTTTTCTGTCGGTGGCTTTTGGCGCGTTCGGCGCTCACGCGTTGAAGACGCGGCTCGGCCAGCACTATCAGGCCGTGTATGAAACCGGCGTACAATACCAGATGGCGCACAGTCTCGGATTGATTTTAATCGGACTGCTGGCGCTGACCGTACTGCGCGGATCGACCGGCCTGCTAGAGTGGGCGGGTGCGTTGATGTTGATCGGCATCGTACTTTTTTCCGGCAGTCTCTATGCGTTGTCAATTAGCCGAATCACGCCGCTTGGCATCATCACGCCGTTCGGCGGTGTCGCCTTTCTTATGGCGTGGCTTCTGGTAATGATTGCCGTAATCAAAGGCTGAATCGCGTTCGGATATCCGCCTGTTTCTGTGACGCTCAAGAAATTGAACTGCCGAAAGAAGATAGGCAGAGCAGCCGGAAGTTCCGCCACTGCTCTGATTTTTTCATGCCGTCAGTTTCGTCCGCCGGGTTGCGGCGGGGCGAATGGGTAACTGTAGCTCAGCGGTCCGGTAAACGTAATATAGTTCACGAAGACCATTGGAATCAGGAAGCGGGTGGTTGTCGCCTCATCCTCGATGATGATATGGTCGCGTCCTGCCGCTTCCACGGTTCCGGTGAATGTTTTCGCATTCCATTCGTTGTTACCTTCGAAGGTGCAGTAAACTGTGGCCTGTTTGCCGAGATTCAGCCGCAGGATATTTTCAATGTACGATTGTTCGACAAAGGCCGGCGCTGCAACCTGACCGGTCGGAGGCACCGGCGTCGTATATGAAGGATAGGGATACGGCAACGTCTGCGGCGGCTGCTGGGCGGGCGCGCCGGTCGGGGGGACGGCCTGCCCCTGAAACGGGAAAGAGCCGGTACCTGCCGGTTGCTGGCGCGGGTCCCCTCCGGCAGCGCCGTACGGCCATCCCTCAGAAGAGAACGGTTGATCCATTTAACATCACTCCTGTTGATTTGATTAAGCAATGGCGATCAGTACACATCCGGGCAGACGGTTTCGCTTGGTGCGAAAAAACAGTGAGCTTTAAAACGTCCGGTATTCCACTGATCGTACCATTGGGCGGGACAGTCGCCGGGCGGCTGAAAAAACCAAAGTGAATTTGTCGCCGGATTAAAACGCTCGCCGGCTAGGGTCCGCCGGGCGAGACGCTTATCTTGCGAACGTGCCGCCTGATAAAAGTAACCTCTTTGAGTGGCTTCGAACCCACCTGGGCTTTGAAACACCATCTGACGAATGTTCGTGATCCCGCGAAAATCCAGACAATTACCAAGCACGCGATTCACGCCGACATTGCCGACCATTAACATGCCGAGCTGGCCGTCGCCTTCCGCTTCGGCGCGCATCAGCCGCGCAAGTAGCGATACATCATTGGATGAATACTGAATGGCCGGCATGGCGATCTCCTCCTTTCGAAATACGCACTTTGGACGTTGGCCTTCTCCTAAAGCCTATGCTGTCTAAATCAAATCATGACCTGCGGGGAGGGAAAAAAGCCCGCAAAAAAGCGCCCGCCGAACCGGACAATGGTTCAGCGGGCGGCCCCGTCTGATGAAACGATCAGTAAGCCAGCATACGATAAAATTTACTCCGATCCAGTCTAGTCCCGACAAAGAACGGCCCAAATTCGCCGTAGCGGGCGCTCGCTTCGTCAAAACGCATTTCGTAGACAATCTTTTTAAAGTGCAATGCGTCGTCGGCAAACAGTGTGACGCCCCATTCCCAGTCGTCCAGGCCGGTCGAACCGGTAATGATCTGGTGGATTTTTCCCGCATAGCTGCGTCCGATCCGCCCGTGACTGCGCATGAGCTCGCGTCGCTGATCCATCGGCAGCATATACCAGTTGTCCGTCCCTTCGCGCTTCTTGTCCATCGGATAGAAGCAAAAATAGGCCGATTTCGGCAGGATCGGTTTGAGTCGTGCCTGGACCCGCGGATTATCCCGCGGATCGCCGCCGCTCTTGCCGAGATAATTACTCAATTCGACAACGGAAACAAATGAATAAGCAGGCTCCGTGCATAATGCCAGCGCCGATTTATCAAACCGATTTTCCAGCTCGCCTAATTCATCCGGCGTCGGGCGCAGCGACATGATGACGAAATCTGCCTTCTGACCGAGAATTGAGTAAAAGGCAAAACTGCCTGCGTGATTTTGCTCGTTCTCCTTCCATTCGGCCAGCAGATGATCGAATTCCTCCAGAGCTTCCTGCTGCTGCGGACGTGGCAGTGCTTTCCACGCCCCCCAGTCGATCGTCCGGAAATCATGGAGGCAATACCATCCGTCCAGTGTTTCAGCTGCTTCAGCCATGCTCTTGCACCTCTTTCTGTTAGACTGCATTGATGAAAGCGCCGTCAATTTTGCGATTGCTTCCAGCTGTGTGAATCCGCTTTTTAGTTTATACTTAAACTACAGGTTAACGCAAGAAATGTGAGGAGGAATCACGAAATATGGCGGATTTATTTGACGAAGTCGAAGCCGAAGTGAAAAAGTCCCGACCGGCAATCGTTTTTCCGGAGAGTGATGATGAGCGAGTCATTGCCGCCGTAAAAAAACTGGCGTCGGAGCAAGTCGTTTTGCCCATCCTGATCGGCAAACTCGAAGAAGCGGATGATGAAACCAGGGCGCTTGCCAAGGACGGAAAACTCCAGTTCAGGCATCCGGATACGGAAATGGAAATGGAAAAACTCATCGGGGAGCTGGTTGCCCGCCGCGCCGGTAAGACGAATGAGGCGCAGGCGCGGCAGTGGCTGAAAGATCCCGGCTATTATGGGACAATGCTTGTCTACTTAGGCGACGCCGACGGCTTGGTGAGCGGTGCGGCTCACTCTACCGCCTCGACGGTTCGTCCGGCGCTGCAGATCATCCGCGCTCAGGAGGGGAAGCGGCGGATCTCCGGTGCGTTTATCATGGTTCGCGACGACGAAAAATATATATTTGCTGATTGTGGCATCAACATTTCGCCGGACAGCCGAACATTGGCCGAGATTGCGGTTGAGTCGGCGGAGACGGCTAAGATGTTCGATATCGATCCGCGCATTGCCATGCTCAGTTTTTCAACGAAAGGATCAGCGAAAGACCCGTTGATCGACAGAGTAGTAGCGGCAACCGAGCTGGCAAAAAAAATGAACCCGGATCTGGCGATTGACGGGGAACTGCAGTTCGACGCCGCTTTTGTCCCATCGGTGGCGAAGAGAAAAGCACCGAATTCTGCAGTTGCCGGTCGGGCAAATGTCTTTGTCTTCCCGAATCTCGATGCCGGGAACATCGGCTATAAAATGGTGCAGCGTCTCGGCAAGTTTATGGCCATCGGTCCAATTCTTCAAGGATTAAATAAGCCGGTTAACGATCTATCGCGTGGCTGCAGTGCTGACGATGTCTACAAACTGGCATTGATTACCGCCAAGCAGGCGATAACTATTCGCGGTCGACAGAAAGCATAAACAGATAAATGAAAAAGCCGACGCGATTAAAAAATCGTCGTCGGCTTTTACCGGATTCGGGGCCACTGATAGGGATGCTGGTCTCCTTCATGACAACTTTCTCGACAGAACCTCATGGGCCCAACTTTTTCGTGAATAGGACCGAGTTTTGGCAGAATGGGACCAACTTCGATCGGATTAGGCTCAACTTAGCGAGCAATAGGTCCAACTCTGGCAAATAGGACCAACTTAAGCAGAGCGGCGCTCTCAGGTTTATGTCTGCGGGCGGACTGCTGAAAAAATTCATGTCATTCAAATAAATGCTGACAGACATATTCACCTTTGCGGATACCGCCGGCAATAGCGAACAAGCCAGTGGCGATATGGTCAATGTCTGTCTCTTATACACATCTCCGAGCCCACGAGACCCTAAGACATCT
>UQRJ01000199.1 GCA_900543345.1 uncultured Sporolactobacillus sp.
CTACACAAGGCTATTCGTCGGCAGCGTCAGATGTGTATAAGAGACAGCTTTTAAATTCATTCTTAAGCCCTGCGTACGGTCATTTGAACAGAATGATTGCGGCCGTTAAGCAATGACACGGGTCCAGATTGGCTGCGATCGTTGTTTCTTATGCTGTTCGCCGTTTGGACGTCCATTACACATAAAAGCCGACGCCCGGTCATCCCTCCTCCTGATACTCCAGAATATCCCCCGGCTGGCAGTCCAAAGCTTTGCAGATTTTATTAAGGGTATCGAAGCGGATGGCTTTTGCTTTGCCATTTTTTAAGATTGATATGTTGGCCATGGTGATGCCGACTCGTTCGGATAGTTCGGTCACACTCATTTTCCGTTTGGCCATCATCACGTCGAGCGTTACGTTAATTGCCACGTTGTTCACCTCAGATGGTTAAATCGTTTGTCTCTTTTAACTTGACGGCTTTGTCGACCAAATGAGACAAAACGGCAAAGATCATAGCCAGACTGATTCCGCCGACGTCGATGAAAAAGGTCACAATCAGAACGGCTGCATTAGTCATTTCTAAAATGGTAAACAGCACGCTGACGAGGAAGAAAAGGCACGTATCGAAAAGAAACAATCGGCTGATTTTCTTCAACCGGCCCACATTGGCGCGGCAGAATGAATGATCATTTGCAATCTCGCTGCATATTTTCCAAAAGTAACATAAAGTGGCAAAGCAGGGCGCAATAGTCACCCACGCCCAAATTAAATATGGCCAGAATAAGAATTTCAAACTCGGATCGTCGATGACGTAATCATGACCGATAAGCGGCAGATAAAGAAAGGCGATGAATAGGCCGATAATGCCGACAATAACGGTCATGATTTTTAACCACTTGGCGAGTTGTGCTTGTTTCATGAATCGTTTCCTCCTATGCGCGACGTTAGTTTAACTATAGCATCGAATGAATTGAAAAACAATAACTATATATTGTTTTTCAATAAATAACGACCGGTTTTGGTTGCTGATCATTTCATCGTTAGGAAGCGTGGCTATCGCTATCCCCGAGATAGCGCCACGTTTATTGGCCGCCTCATTAAACGAGTCTCAATTCACGCTTAACAGTGGCGATACAATGGCCAATTATACTTAGAATGACGGGTTGTCTCACAGCGGGCGTTTTATTGATCTTTTTGTAATGGCTACGTGAAGTTACTGTAAATTGTCGTCTGTCCGACAGAATTCGATAAGCCGGTCGTTTTATACTCGGCTTGTTGGGGCTTCGGATCACAAATGCTTGAGCAGCGTTTTGCAGAGTTTTTGACGAAGGGAGTATTTCCGATGCCCAGGGAGCAAGTAGAAAGTACATTGCGCCGACTATTTCAAGACTCCGGGAAACTCGTGCAATTTAAAAAAGGGGAGATGGTTTTCTCAAAAGACGAGACTGTCGATCGGGCTTTCTTTATCTATGACGGCCTTTTGAAGATCTGTCAGATGACTTTCAGCGGCCAGGCGGTGACCTTTTTCATCCGGAAAACAAACGACTATTTCGGCATAGCGGAGATCATCTTGAACAGATCCCATCCTTGCTATGCGCAATGCCTGCGGGACAGCCGTCTCTGCGTCCTTCCTGCGGAAATCATTAAACACGCAATGCAAACGGATCTTGAGTTATGCAATGAATTACTGGTCACCATGACCGAGCGATTAATGCAACAGGAATATATGGTGGAACAACTTGCTTCCAAGTCCGTGACGGCCCGCGCTGCCTGGCTGGTCAATCAGGTATGTAGAAAGTCGCCCGATAAAAACACTTGCCGCATGCAGCTGACACATCAGGAACTTTCGTGTATCATCGGCTGCAGCCGCCAAACATTGTCGGAAATATTTAATGAGTGGCAGGCGGAGGGAATCATCTGCTATACGCGGGACAAACTGTCGATTCTCCAACCAGAGAGGCTTCGCCGGGAATTATGACAAGATTATCAGTCACTACATAAGGAGGAATATGGATATTATGCGCAGACTAACCGGTTTGTTGGCGGCGCTGGTCATCGTTTTGTCAGCTGCTCTTGCAGGTTGCGGTACCCAGGCGGCTCAGTCGTCGAATAAGAAGACAGTCATCGAGTATTGGCATGTCAATGCCCAGACACAGGGGGGGCAGGCGGTCGACGAACTGGTCAAAGATTTTAATGCCCAAAGTAAAGATGTTAAAGTCGTTGCCAAATATAATCCGGATATGTATAAAGGACTGGTCCAGAATCTTCAGGCGCAGAAAGCAGCAGGGAAAATGCCCGCGATTACCCAGATGGGATGGGCGTATCTGGACTATTTCGCCAATAATTTCGAATTTCTGAAACCGGAAGACGCGATTAAGAAATACGATGCAAAGGATTCGAAATTCTTAACCGACAACTTTCTCCCGAATGTCCTGGCACTGGCGAAAACAATCAAGGGCCAGATCGGTATTCCTTACTCCCTCAGTACACCGGTTCTGTATCTCAATAAGGACATGCTGAAGAAAGCCGGATTAAGCACAAATGGCCCGTCAACTTGGCAGGAATTACAGAAATTTGCCGAGACTATTAAACAAAAAACGAACAATTATGGTTTATATGTACAGGAGCCGGCCGATACGTGGGCGCAGCAGGCGCTGATGATGAGCAACGGTGCGAATATCATTACGAACGGAAAAGCGACCTTCGCTTCGAAGGACGGCATCGCGGCCTACAAGTTGTATGCGGATATGGTAAAAAGCAAAACGGCACTGCATGTACCGTGGGATCAAGGTGTGACGGCATTTATAAACGGAAAAGTCGGCATGCTTTATACGACGATTGCGCAGATGGCGAATGTTAAAAAAGGTGCTAAATTCAATGTCAGCGCCGTTGCGTCCCCTCCGTTTGCAGGAAAAACACCTAAAGTCCCTGCCGGCGGCTGCTTTTTAGCGATAACGGCACAGTCTCCGGAGCAGCAAAAGGCAGCCTGGGAATTTGAAAAATATCTTTATAGTGTGCAAGCAATGGCGAAATGGACGGAAGCAACGGGCTATGTTCCTCCGAGAAAAGGTGTTGCCGAATCAAAAGAGGGGTTGAAAGACTACATCAAGAAAAATCCGATGCTCAATGCCGCCTTGGCACAAATGGATAAGGCCGCTCCCTGGACGTCGTTCCCCGGCAACTCCGGATTACAGGCCGAACAAGTGATGATTGACGCACGCGATAAAATCCTGAACGGATCGGTAGCACCGGATCAGGGATTGAAGGATGTGCAGAACAAGATTAATCAGTTAGAAAAATAAATCGTTCGGCAGCCGGCCATGCAGGCAAAAAGCGATGCTTTTTGCCTGCATGACTATCAAATAAACACCTTGAGGGGGGAGAATCCGTGGGTAAATTTCGGGCGGCGGGAAGTAAGTGGCTGGCTTATCTATTTGTCATACCGTCGCTGATTGTCTTTTTCGTTTTCATGATCTGGCCCGCCGTTTATACGATCTATCTAAGCCTCCTGAACTGGAATTTAATCTCGCCGACCAAACAGTTTGTCGGCCTGCAAAATTATATCGATGTTTTTCATGATCCGGATACGTATAAAATTTTATCGAACACCGGTTTTTACATTGTGATCCTGTTAGTGCTTAATTTTCTAGTACCCTATCTGATGTCGTTTGTTCTGGAATATGTCATATTAAAAGGGAAAAATCTTTATAAAAAGCTGTTGTTTTTGCCGAGTATTATTTCGTTGGTTGTCGGGTCGATGCTTTATGTCTGGATTCTCAACCCGGTATCCGGGCCGGTCGCATTGATCTTAAAACAGTTCGGCACGGCACTCCCGACATGGAGCAACACGAATGGCCTCGTCATTGCCATTCTCAGTTTGATCACTTCGTGGAAGGTATTCGGCTATAATTTTATCGTATTGCTTGCCGGAGTGGCCAACGTACCAATCCGGGTCATCGAAGCGGCAAAGCTGGATCATGTACCGTTAACAAAAATATTTTTTCAAATCGTTTTGCCGATGAGTAGCGCGACCGGTATCTATGTGCTGATTATGACGATTGTTCAGGGATTGCAGTATGTTTTTACACCGATTAATGTCGTGACACAGGGCGGACCGAATTACGGGAGTTCCAATTTGATCTATCATTCTTATCTGGACGCTTTTGTGTTGTATAAAACCGGACAATCGGCCGCCCTGTCGACCATGACGCTGGCGCTCTTCGTATTGCTGCTTTTCCTTGAATTTCATTTCGTCGAAAGGAAGATCTATTATGCCGGTAAATAGAGAAGGATACGTCCGCGTGCTTTGGCATATTACGCTGATTGTGTGTGCGATTTTGTTACTATTTCCGATTCTCTTTGCCGTATCGAATTCATTTAAGAGTTTGTCGGATTCGTATAGTAGCATGCTCAGCTTGATTCCTCCTCACCCGACACTTGCCAATTACGTCAAGATCTTTACATCGCTACCGCTAATGCAGATTATTGTCAACACGTTTATCATTGCCACGGTGGTCACTTTATTTAAATTGTTCACCAGTTTCCTGGCCGCTTATGCGTTTACTTTTTTAAAATTTCCGGGGCGGACCCTATTTTACTTTTTCTTTGTGGCGACTATTTTTGTGCCATTTACGGTGACAATGATTCCCAATTATCTGATTATTTCTCGGATGGGTTTATTGAATAATATTTACGGTGTCATTTTGCCGCAATTATGTGATGCTACCGGTATTTTTCTGCTGACGCAAACGATGCGGACGATTCCGAAATCGTTAATCGAAATTTCGCGGCTTGATCATATTGGAACAAAAGGGATTCTGAAAGATATTGTTTTTCCAATGTCGCGGCCGGCGGTCGTCTCGGCGGGCATTATGTTTTTTATCAATTCGTGGAATGAATACGTCTGGCCGACGTTGATCTTAAAAGATCGGATCAATTTTACGTTGCCGCTCGTCCTGCAAATGTTCATCAGTTCGGAAGGCGGCACGGATTTTCCGATTGCGATGTCAATCTCGATGGTGACGATGATCGTTCCGCTGATCTTGTATATTGTCTTTCAGAAATACATTCTCAGCACATTCAGTATGTCGGGTATTAAGTGACGATGGAGGTGAAAATGATGGAGAAAAAGTATCTCGAATGCCAACATATCGATAAGTATTACGGGAAAAATCAAGTCATTCATGATTTATGCCTGTCCGTCACCCAGGGTGAATTCCTGATTCTGCTCGGTTCGTCGGGCTGCGGAAAATCAACCACTCTGCGGATGATTGCCGGCCTTGAACCGATTTCCTCCGGAGAGTTAATGATCGACGGGCGGCGGATGAACGATGTACCGGCCGGCGAACGCGATATTGCCATGGTTTTTCAGGATTATGCCCTTTATCCGCATATGACGGTAGAGAAAAATATTACTTATGCGTTGAAAGTGAACAAAGTCGCAAAAGGCGAAATCGATAAACGGTTAAATGAAGTATTAAAAATTCTTCATTTGGGAGATTATCGCAACCGATATCCACGTCAGTTATCCGGCGGGCAGAGGCAACGGGTGGCGCTGGCCCGGGCGATTGCCAAGCACAGTCCGATTTTTCTATTGGACGAGCCGTTGTCCAACCTGGATGCTCAGATGCGCATCAGTGCGCGTCGTGAACTGCTGAGCATCCATCGCCTCTATCATCAGACGATCATTTATGTCACACACGATCAGATTGAAGCGATGACGCTGGGAGACCGGATTGTGCTGATGAGTTCCGGCAAGCTGCAGATGGTGGATACGCCGTACAATACGTATCATTATCCGGTGAACGTTCTGTCTCTTATACACATCTGACGCTGCCGACGAATAGCC
>UQRJ01000200.1 GCA_900543345.1 uncultured Sporolactobacillus sp.
TCTATTCACAATAGTAAAATATAATTGATAAATTGCATCAGCATATCACTCTTTTATTTTAGCATGGCCGACAGGCGAATTCGAAAAATCAGCTTGAAAAAACGGCTTCGGAACACGATTACCGTTTCCGAAGCCGTTCCTTTCCACCGATCGTCCGCTTACAGCTGCATCCCATTGATAAGATAGTCGGCAGCCACCTTCACGCCTTGCGCCAGAGCGGATTCGTCGGGCTTAAATGTCGACGAATGTAAGGTCGCCGTTTTGCCGACGCCGAGCCAAAACATGAAACCGGGGATTTCTTTGAGAAAATAGCCGAAATCTTCGCCGGTCATCGAATCCTGACAAATCACCAAAGGATAATCACGTTGCCTGCAGAAACGAATAAAAGGTTCGATATATTCCCTGCGGTTATAGACTTGGTAATAATTTGCGCCGTAATCAATGGCGCCGCGACAGTGGTAAGCGGTCTCCGCCGCTTCGACATGCCGCTCAATATCGTCTTTGATCAAAGCCATCGTTGGTTGATCGAGGGTGCGGATTGTCCCTTCCACCCGGGCATGTTCGGCGATAATGTTCTGCTTCGTCCCGCCGCTCATTTTACCGATGGTCAGAACCGCCGAATTCAGCGGACTTACACGGCGGGCAACAATCGTCTGCAGACCGACAACAAAATGACAGGCCGCGACAATCGCATCGTGCGTCAGATGCGGATAGGCGGCGTGTCCGCCTTTCCCGGTGAAATCGATAAATAACTCCGACGTATTGGCAAACAGGATGCCCGCCTTCGTCGCTATCGTCCCCGCCGGAAAATCGGGCGACACATGAAGAGCAAGAATAAAATCCGGTTTCCATGCTTTGAATTCATCACTGGCCATCATGGGGATGGCGCCGCCCGGCCCTTCTTCCGCCGGTTGAAAAATAAACACGACATGATCTTTTAGCGGATGCATCGCGATCTTCTCCAATACGCCGAGAGCAACTGTCATGTGGAAATCATGACCGCAGGCGTGCATTTTCCCCGGGTGACGCGAGGCAAAAGAATAGCCGGTTTCCTCCGGTACAGGGAGTGCGTCGATATCCGTCCGGTAACCGATCGTCCGCGCCGGCGACGTTCCGGCCACCCTGACCAGCAGTCCAGTTCGCCACTTTTTAATTTGCAGGCGATCCTGAGGCAATCTTTTTATCTGCTCCAAGAGCAAAGCCTGCGTTTCCCGTTCTTCGAATCCGATTTCCGGAATTTGGTGCAATTCGCGTCTGATCGCTATATAATCCATCCGTTTGCCTTCCTCTCATCCAAAACGAAACGGCTGGTTGGCCGTTTCGTTTATCAAATCTGTCTTAATTGCTGCATGATCTCTGTTTTTGAGCGTGTTTTCGCATCAATCGTCTTGATGACTTTCGCCGGAACGCCAGCAACCACCGTATGCGCGGGGACATCTTTTGTCACGACCGCGCCGGCCGCTACAACTGCGCCTTCGCCGACATGGACGCCTTCGAGAATCACCGCGTTTGCCCCGACGAGCACGCCGTTCTCAACGAGAACCGGTTTGGCGGAAGGCGGTTCGACAACGCCGGCCAGCACGGCACCGGCGCCAATATGACAGTTATCCCCGACCGTCGCCCGGCCGCCGAGCACCGCATTCATATCCACCATTGTTCCAGCGCCGATGACAGCGCCGATATTGATGACTGCCCCCATCATCACGACCGCATGATCGCCGATCGTCACTTTTTCGCGAATCAGTGCGCCGGGCTCGATGCGCGCATCGACACCTTTTAGGTCAAGCAGCGGTACCGCCGAATTCCGGCGATCGCTTTCAACGACAAAATCTGCTAGTTTAGCCTGATTCGCTTCCAGAATTCGGCTGATTTCCGACCAATCGCCGAAAATCGTACCGACCGACCCACTGATAAACGTATGAACACGTGCACCGAAGTCAATGTCGTCCAAATTCCCTTTTATGTAAACTTTCACCGGCGTCTTCTTTTTACTGTTTTGCAGGAAAGAAATAATCTCTCCCGCGTCCATCTGCTTCATTTTCATACCTCCCGAATATGGATGATGTCATGGTTATCTTAGCGAATTTTATGTAAAAAGTCTATGCCGGGCCAGATCGATGAACGCTTGGACCTGTTTTAATTTCAGCGCATTTTCATCATAGAGCAGCCAGTTTTCCCGTCGAAACGGGTTCCCTTGTTTGTCGATCAACGGAATACGATGCACTCGGTCATTTGCCGTTAAACTGATAGAAGGAAGGACGGCATAACCGATTCCGTGCGTCGCCATCTGTTTACAGGTCTCAATCTGATCGACCGTGATCGTGCGCTTCGGCAGTTTGATCCCCCGCTGATGCATCCATTCTTCGATCACCTGATTGTAGGACGAATCACTGCGAAACCGGATATACGGCCTGTCTTCAGTCGTCAATTCGTCAAGCGAGCGGATTTTCGTATCGACCAAATTCAGTGGATCGGAGAACAAATGAATTCTGCCGCCGCGCCACGTCGGATTGCCGCGTACAATCGCCGCGTGGCATTCCAAATGATACATTTTCTCCAATATCTCACTCGACCATCCGGTCACAAGCGAAATCTCTACGAGCGGATAATGTTCGACAAACACCTTCAGCACATCGGGGAGCCAATACTGACCATTGACCGAGGAGACCGCCAACTTCAGCGTTCCATAAATATCGGACGCTTTCGCATGTAGTTTCCGCCGCACATACGAGGCCTTCTCCAGAATCTCCGAAGCAAACTGCACCACCGTTTCCCCCTCCGCTGTCGGAAGGACCCCCCGCTTACTGCGCAGAAAAAGCGCACTGCCCCATTCGCCCTCCACACGCCGCAGCTTCTGACTGAGTGCAGGTTGCGAAACGAATAGCCGTTTCGCCGCTTTCCGCATGTTTTTTTCTTCCGACAGAACGACAATCATCTCAAAATCCGACAAATTCATTGCTTTGAATCCCCCCTCCCGTCGGCGGCCTTTCCGTCGACAATCATCAATGACGAAATCATGACAGCTCCTCAAAATACGAATTTAGTTCTAGTGAAAACAGTAGGGGCATGCTATAATGATATCAAGAAATTTATGCAGATGTAGGTCAAGGAGGGGACATAAGTCTCATGCCCAGCTTCCCGGCGGACAAACAGGCCCAGAACATCATTTTCATTCATTCGGAAAAAATCGAAGCAAAACGAAAGCAATTGTTCGACACGGCTAAACAATATGGAATCTATGCAGATGAGACTCTGCGATGCAGTCAGGAACTGGATCACATGATTGTCGAAATCCAGTCTCGATCCCTTCCCCTTTCGTGACAGACTGGAAAATCGGGCGACAGTCCGATTTTATCAGGCGGATCAAGAAAGCGCTTCCTTTTTTACTTACCAAAAAAGGCCATCGATTGTCGGCTGGCTCCGATTAGAGAAACCAAGCAAGCAATTTGAAAATAAAAAATGACATCAACGCGGTCAGCGGCAGCGTAATGATCCATGTGATCACAATGTTCAACGCGACACCCCAGTTAACGCCCCTCACCCGCTCCGCCGCTCCGACGCCGAGGATAGACGAAGTGATGACATGCGTTGTACTGACAGGAAAATGAATGAACGTGAAACCGAAAATGATCGTTGCCGATGAAAGATCCGCCGCCGCCCCGTTGATTGGCTCGATTTTCATAATCTTCGTACCGACCGTTTTTATGATCCGCCATCCGCCGACCGACGTTCCGAGAGCCATGGCGATGCCCGAGGCCACTCTGACCCACATCGGAATTTCAACTTTATCGAGATAATTTGATGCCACGAGGGCCATCGTAATGATGCCCATCGTTTTTTGTGCGTCATTGGTACCGTGGGCGAACGACTGAAGCGCCGCTGTGAGAATCTGGAATTTCCGAAAGCGGCGATTCGTTTTTACCAGAGAAAAATTACGAAAAAGAATCGCCAGCACCTTCATGATCAGAAAACCGAGTGTAATCGCCGCGATCGGCGAAAAAATAAGCGCCTCGAAGATCTCGATAAATCCAGTATAATTCAACGCACCGAAACCGAGTGCCGAGACGCTTGCCCCGGCCAGCGAGCCGATCACGGCGTGCGACGAGCTGCTCGGAATTCCCAGCAGCCAAGTCGCAAGGTTCCATAAGATAGCGCTGATCAACGCCGCAAGCACGATAATCAGCCCGATGGTTTCATTATGAATGGAAAAAGGATCGATAATCCCCTGGCTGATCGTTTGAGCGACACCGGTGAACATAATAGCGCCGAGAAAGTTCATCGTACCGGCAAGAATAATAGCCGCCGTAGGGCGAAGCGCCCTTGTCGACACCGACGTCGCGATTGTGTTTGCCGTATCATGAAATCCGTTAATAAAATCAAAGATAAAGGCAAAGAGCACAATCATCAGCGTGAGAGCAAACAGACTTTCCATGAGTTATAAAATTCCCTTCTGCAGTCACATTAGCGAAAATAATTTTCATATAAAACCCAACAAAAATAAAATGCTTTCAAATCAGGCGTTTCGCATAATGATCGTTTCCAGCGAATCGGCCACATCCTCACAACTGTCCGCGACACTTTCCAGTTTTTCATACAGTTCCTTATATTTAATGATCTTGATCGCGTCCTTTTCCTGCTTAAAAAGCTCTGTAATACATTTCACGAGCAGATCGTCGCATTCCGTTTCGTAATCATTGATTTTGATCACGTTATTGCGGATGTTCGCCAGCTTTTTCTTACTGAGCATGGTAATCGCTTCGGCTATTTCCTTTGTCGACTCATAAAGATAACCAACAAACTCCACCATATACTCGTCCGCATGAGTCAGTCGGTAAATCTCGAGGAGCATCGACCATTCTTCAAATCCGTCGAGCACATCGTCCATTTTCATAGCCAATTCGAGGATATCTTCACGCTGAAGTGGCGTTACAAACGTCTTATTGAGAGCAATAATCAATTCGTGAACATAAGAGTCGCCCCGACGTTCATAACTTTTCATTGTTTTGGAAAACTCATGCAGGTCCGCTTCATTCTTGATTTTGGTTTCCACAAAAAATTTGGCGGATTCTTCGAGGTTCACAGAAATCATTGAGAGCATATTGAGAAATTTGTCATTCTTCGACAACAGATGCACTGAATCCACCTCTTCGGACAGAGTAAAAGCGGCCGCGGTCATTAGTATTCCCGCAGCGCCCAATTTCCATTTTAACAGAACAAGGCCAATTTACAATCCATTTCAAATTTCTTTACAATTCCTTAACAATAGAGTGACTTCCCCCTGTTTCGTGCCCAAAAAACGGATTGCAGTCGCCTTTTACAAAATTCGGCAAAAAAAGGGGGGACGGTTACGCTGTCTCGCAACTGTCCCCATCGTTCTGATTTTGCAGTGACCCACCTCAACTCAATGTCTATGCTTTACCCGACGATTTTTACAAACTAGCGATCGAATGCGCTGACCTTCCCGGCTCGTACCGTTTCGGCACGACAGCCGGCCGATCGGCATCTGCCGGATGCTTAGGCGGTCATCACTTCGGCAAAGTTTTTTGAAATATACGCTTTCGTTTCGGTGATTCCGCTTCCCTCGATAACAAGCAGGCACTCACCGTCATGATTAAAAAGAATAAACGAAAGTAGTTCGGACAAACGATGGATTCTATGTGCTTCCCTGTTCCCGTACACGTAAATGTTCTGATCCCACTGCGAGCAATACTCGTAAAACTCGATGAACTGATTTAACTTCAGCTTTGCCGGATTGCTGTCTCTTATACACATCTCCGAGCCCACGAGACCCTAAGACATCT
>UQRJ01000201.1 GCA_900543345.1 uncultured Sporolactobacillus sp.
ATAAAAAAAGTTATGGTCGACCACGTCTTTTCGGGCACGGGTCGGCAGCGCCTGCAGATTAAAATAAGCGGATTCGATCACCGTTTGTTCGTCCACCTGCTCACGTTCGATCAACTCGCGGTCGATCAAACGATAGGATCCGCCCAAGTCGAGTGCATAGAAGATCTTCGTCTCGGCCGTGTGCTCGCGGCAGAGCAGCTGCTTTCCCGCCGCTGTCCGCTGTGGGAAAGAGGCCGCGCGAATCACCGGAAAAATCTGCCGCTCGTGACCTTTTAGATGAACATCGGTCTCCATGCTTTTCAACGTTCGATCGACTACTTGAACATAGTCGTCAATGGCTGTGGTGCCCTGTCCGCGTACTTGGTTCATTAGATCGGACAGACCGATTGTGACACCCTTTTTACTGTTTGTATTTTCAATTCTGAGCAATTCGGACCGTCGATCGTAGCGAACGGTCCGATCGTCTGTTTTCAGTTTGTCAATCAAGACATCTCTTAACTCGCGAAGATTCATGCACACCATCTTCCTTTTTTTCCGCAGATGGAACCGCGGACGTCTCCGTTAGCAATAGTTTAGCACAGAAAGCCGTCATGCTCATAGAGGCCGAAGATCAGCAGAAGAATATGCAGAAACATGTCGCTGCGTGTGACGCGGCCCGCGGTAAGCAGACCGATCGTCCCGCCGCGGCTGTGCACGTTTTTCATATGCGCATAAGCATCGGCGAGTTCGCCCAGTTCATGCCCGGCGCAGACGCCATCGGCCAGGGCGCGCGGCAGCACGATCCGCGCCCCTCCCGCTGTCTTCATCCGGCCGCGGCGATCGCATACCGCGCCCCAATTGACGAGGAACATCACGCCGTCCAGCGTATCGACGCCGCCCTCCATGCCGATGCCGTAATCGCTGCCGCCCTCCGCTTTGAGCGCGGCCGCGGCCCGATTCATTGCGCCCCGCCTTGTTTCACGGTCGGACATCGGCATAGCCGAAACACCGGAGTCGACGGCGAAACTCTTGATTTGCGCCTGCAGACCCAGTTGCTCAATTAATCGCGCGACCGCCCGGATTTTGGCGGGATTTTCCGTTCCAACGCCTAATATCATCATCGATGCCTCCGCTTCATACGTTTTCATTGTAACGGACCGGCCGTCGCGTTTCCAGCGTACCGAAACTTATATAAGAAAAAACGCCCGCTTTCCAGTCGGACGCCGATGACTCCGCCGCTGCCGGGCGGCGAAGCCGTGCAAAATTTTTTGCCGCAACCGTCACCGTTACTCATTATTCACGACGGCTTCGCAGCTGTAAATCCGCTGTCCTTGTTGCGAAAACTTTTCCTCATATTCGGTCATAATATTTTCACGGCCATCATGAGCGACAGCGCGATGAAGATCAAGGCTGACGTTCCTAAGCAAAAAACCATACATTGAAAAGCTTTCCAATGAGTATTCGAATAAGCCCTGATTATCGGTTTTAAAATAAATCACGCCGCTTGGCTTTAAGACATAGTCATACTGAGCGAGAAAAGACGAATAGGTCAGGCGGCGTTTTTCATGACGCTTTTTTGGCCACGGATCGCAGAAGTTCAAATAAATCGCATCGACTTCGCTTTCCGCAAAAAAATTTGTCAGCCCGCGCGCATCGTCGTTCACCAACCGTACATTGGTGACACCGGCATCCAGACATTTCTGCAGAGCGGTAACAATAACGCTCTCATGCAGTTCGATGCCGATAAAGTTCCATGCCGGATGCCTTTCGGCCATTTCCACAATGAATTTTCCTTTACCCGTCCCAATCTCCACATTCAACGGAGCTTCACGGTGAAATGCCTCATTCCATTCGCCGCTGTAGTATTTCGGAGACGGGATCACAATATCCGAATGCCGGTTAAGTTTTTCCCTCGCCCACGGTTTGTGGCGTACTCTCATTCATGATTCTCCTCTTTAATTTGCCGGCCTACACCGGCCGATCGTGCCCATTCTGCCGCCGGTATAACCGTACGAGCGGATATCACCAGCCGATCGATTCGATATAATCATGCAACCAAAATAGATCTTTTTCAAACAGCAGCACTTTCTTTGCGTCGCCGTGCTCCTGATGCCAGAACATGAAGCGAAGTGTCATCGCTACCATATACCAGAGCAGCCGCAGCCGCAGAGACCCGGTCATTTTCCAACCGTAGAGTGCCAGCCACTCGGGCCATTTTTCTTCCTCGATATACCAGTACAACAGCATCGCCAGATCCATTGCCGGATCGGCAATCACCGCCTGATCCCAGTCGACCAGATACAAATGGTCGTGCTCCTGATCGAGAAGCCAGTTATTATGATTCACATCCGAATGGCAGAGGGCTTTATCCGCCGTTTCGACACGTTCGGCCGTTTCCCTCAGAAAGGCGATCGACACCTCTATCACGGCGGTTTTCCCCCGCCCGACAGCCCGTTCTGCCAGCTCGGCGCAGATCTGCAGGGCCGATACCGGTTTTTTGCCGAGTCGTTTCATCATCGACAGGAGCGGATTAGACGTATGAATTTTCCGCAGCAGTCCGGCCACCTTCGGAGAACTCATCTCTTCGGGCAGCAGAACGCGTCCGTCGGTCCAGCGCTGTGCGGTCAACACGTCGCCGCTGCCCGTCCGCTGAGTCCACAGCAGTTTCGGTACGATTCCTTCTGCGGAAAGCATGGCAAGAAACGGCGAAGAATTACGTTTGATGAACAGTTTATGCTCGCCGGAACGCGCCATAAACGCCTCACCCGTCAGTCCCCCGGCCGATGATAACACCCATTCCTCGCTGTCGAAAAACTTCATTGCAAAGCACCTCTACCTATCTGGTCGGAAAATTCGTTTTGGTCGGGACGCATAAAAGAAGACTATGCATAAAAATATACCACTTTCGGCCTATGTGAACAATTCTTTTATCGTTTTCCGTTGCTTCAGAACGTCGCATCGGAAAAGCGTTCTTTGTCAACCGTTTCACAGTGGCGTAGCAGCCCTTCGGCAATCAACGCCTGATCTTTTTTTACCATGAAAGTATGACGATTAATTTGTGTAAACCAGTCACGTTTGGAACGCCGGTCAACAAAACGAATCCCCCGTTCTCCGGGGACAAATTCGATATAACCGTCCGGGGCGTAGACCGCTGCCACAACCGACAGTCCGGCGACACCGCACTTTCGACAGAACGCTTCCACAACCGCCCGCGTCCGTTTGAGCGCGATCAGCGGATTCAGCAGCTCCCGGGTGCCGCCGTTGACGATCTCCTGCCACTTACGTTCGGAGATTTCCTGAAATACGCTTCCGGCCTCGCCTTTGAGCACATGAACGCACCAGATTTCATCATCGGTCAATAGCAGCGAATCAAGCTGCACCGCCGCCTGGCCGGTCAGAAGCACGGGCCGATACAGCAGCAGCGAGCGATCGCTCAGTATCCGCAGCAGCTTTTGTAAGTCGCCGTCGCGCTGCAATTCTTCCGGACACTCGGATGTGCGTTCCGCCGTTTTCGTCGCCCACTCCAGCTGCATGCGATAGAGCCAATCGTCAAAACCGGACATGGCCGCATTCCGCCACTGAGCTTGCCGGCGCCCTTTTAGCCGCAGGAAACGATTCATATAACGCGTCAGATCCAGCTGATAGCGCGACACACATTGACGGACTTTAATCAGCTGAGCCATTTTATTCACCCTTTTTTATTTCTTCTGTTTCGATCATATTCCCCCGAGGCTGTCTGTGCAAGTCGTAATTTTTCGTCCGAATCGCCAACGACTTTTTTCTGCTTCCCAATCCTGTATAATATAGTTAAATGTGACTATTCTTCATCCAAAGCCACCAAGCGGCGTGAGAAGAATAGCGATGAAAGCGAGTGTCCTATTTTGATGGAAAAAAAAGTTAAAACAATCGATGAACTGGTGGGAAACACGCCGATGGTCCGTCTAAACCGACTGCCGGATCCGAACGGAGCAACCATCTACGCGAAACTGGAGTATTTCAATCCGACGAAAAGTGTCAAAGACAGAGCCGCTCTAAACATGATCCGCGTCGCCGAAAAAGAAGGAAAATTACATCGGGGATCAACGATTATCGAACCAACCTCCGGCAATATGGGCATTAGCCTGGCAATGAACGCGGTCGCACGCGGTTATAAGGCCGTGATTGTTATGCCGGATACGGTAACGCCGGAACGGATCAACCTGCTGAAAGGATTTGGAGCCGAAGTCGTGCTGACGCCCGGAAAAGACAAAATGCCCGGCGCGATTCGCAAAGCCGAGCAACTGATCCGAAAAACGCCGGACAGCTTCATGCCGATGCAATTCAGTAATCCGGCCAATCCCGACGCCCACCGGAAAACCACAGCCGTCGAAATCATCAACGACGTCCGAGCGGTCGGTAAGCCGCTAAAAGCTCTCGTCGGTGCAGCCGGTTCGGGCGGAACGATTACCGGTACGGGTGAGGTACTGAAAAAAGAATTTCCCGGCTTGACCCTTCACGTTTGCGAGCCGGCCAACTCTCCGGTCCTCTCCGGCGGAAAACCCGGCCGTCATAAAATTGTCGGAACCAGTCCCGGCTTCATTCCCGAAACGCTGAATCTCTCGTTAATCGACGAAGTCGTTAAAGTCAGTGATAACGATGCTTACGAAATCACCAGGAAACTGGCCCGGGAAGAGGGGATTCTCTGCGGTCCCTCTTCCGGGGCCTCCGTCTTCGTGGCTCTGCAAGTCGCCCGACGATACAAACCGAACACGATTGTCGTTTGTATTGTCAACGACACGGGCGAACGATACCTGTCGGGAGATATTTTCCAGCGATAAAAAAAATAGCGAAAAAAATTTGACATTTATTCATTTAGCGTTATATTAAAAATAAGTAGAAGGGCCGTCCTGCGACGGTCCGGATCACCTTCTCGTTTTTGTGTGTATTACTGTGCTGTCAATGACGATTCATATCCGAAGTCACAGGATCATAAAAAGAAGTGAAGAGAGCGCCTGCTCGCCGATCTTTCTTTTGATGATAATAAATACGGGGAGTGATGGTTTGAGTCCTTCAACTGATCGGATGCTGAACCGCGTGAAATCCGTTTACTTGTATATTCGGCAGCGGGGCACCGTCACGACGCAGGAACTGGTTGAAGAATTTGACATGACACAGAGAACAATGCAGAGAGACTTGACTATTTTGTCCTATAACCACTTGGTCAAAAGTCCGAAGAGAGGCCAGTGGACGATCACCGAAAGAAAAGTGAAAGTATCTTGAGCTGTTTCGGAAACAGCTCTTTTTATTTGCCAAAATCAATGGAGAAGGAGCGCGCGTCCAGCATTGATGGCAACGGCAAGAATTAAATCGTCGCATGCGGATACCGTCATTCGTTTTTACAAAAGCCCGCTGTTTCAGAAATCGGTGGCCTACGCTCGCTTAGCCTATAATCGTTTTTATTTTTACAATGCGCCGGGCGGCCTGCTCATGCCCGATCGGATCATGGAACCCGACAATCTGTCGATTCGCGCTCTTTCGCCGGCCGAGCGGCGGATATGGGCACAGCGGGTGATTGAAGCCCTCTCCCGATGTGAACGGCTAAATGAGCTATCGCTGTTTTTACATGGCGGTCGTGTTTACCGCAACTATCTCGAACCCGAGCTTACTAAGCGGGGGATCGCCTATACGGTCCCGCTGGCCGGACTAAGCATCGGCAAACAACTACGTTGGTATACGCGGCAAATCGCCGCTTTAGGTTGTGAAACAAAACCGCTGACGGCAAGTAACAAATCGAGTAGGAGGAGATAATTTCTCCGTCCTCTCCTACCACCGTACGTACGG
>UQRJ01000202.1 GCA_900543345.1 uncultured Sporolactobacillus sp.
AGATGTCTTAGGGTCTCGTGGGCTCGGAGATGTGTATAAGAGACAGCTTATGGACCGTTTGCCTACGCATCAACCAATCTCTTAATCAAAGCGATCGAAGCAGTCGGCCCGAATCGGTCAAAGATCATCACTTGGTTAAATACGAAGGTGAAAAATGTTCCGTCTCTGGTCGGGGATATTACCTTTGATAGCCATGGACAGAATAAACTGCCGCTTTATACGCCAATGATCAGTCAAAATGGCAAATGGATCCCCTTTAGTGAATCGGATTATCAGAAAGGCAAGCGAAAGCTGATCAAACCCTAAATAATAATTGAGGAGAACAAATCAATGAATGTAATTGGGCAACAATTCTTAAATGCAATGATGTTGGGAACGATGTATTCATTGATAGCCATCGGCTTTAGTCTCTTTTTTGGTACGATGAATATTATCCACTTTTCACATGGCGACGTTGCTATGCTGGGTGCATTCATCGCCCTCTTTTTCGTCCCACTTGTTTCACGTTATTCAGTTGCGGGGACGATCATGATGTTTGCCGGCGCTATCCTTTTAACAAGCGCCCTCGGCGTACTGTTAGCTAAAGTCGTTATTCAACCGTTGCAAAAGTCTCCGGAGCTGTTCACATTGCTGGGGACGATGGAAGCCGGCCTGGTTATTCGCGAGATAATCCGTTTGTTTTATCCGGGTGGAAAGATGACGCAGAAATTTCCGACGTTATTTCCTTCCGGTTCGATTAGAATAGGCGGTTTTCATATTTCATATAGTCAGATTTTCATTTTTCTCATCGGTATCGTTGTCTTTATCATTACATGGTTCATTGTTGAAAAGACTTCTCTTGGCATGGCGATTCGAGCTTATTCGCAGGATAGAGAGGCTACGATTATGATGGGTGTCAGCGAAAATAAGGTGATTATGACTACCTTTATTCTCGGATCGGCCCTAGCAGCGATTGCCGGCATCCTTAATGGCGCTTATTACGGTTCCGTGATTTACACGATGGGTTTGAACGGGGGCATCATCGGCTTTTGTGCAGCGACGATCGGAGGACTCGGCAGCATTTGGGGCGCGATCATCGGTGGTTTCCTGTTCGCTTTTATCGAAACATCAGTGGCGGCTTTTGTTCCCGGCGGTTCGCAATATAGTGATGTGATTGCTTTTGCGGTGATTATTCTGTTCCTTGTTTTCAAACCGACCGGAATAATAGGCGAACGACAAGCTGAGAGGGTGTAACGTTCCGATGAATAAACTTATCGTGCTTATTTCCGAGTTGTTATTATTTGCTTTATTCATTTATTTTTTGCTGACGCCGTCGACCGGCTTAGTCATTTTGTATATTGCGGCCTGTTTCGCTCTGGTGATTGTCGCGTTAATTACGACCAAACCCTTTCGAATCATTGCCGTTCCATTTAAGCATGAAAAAAAACTAACGTTCTTTCTGTCGATGGTTTTATTAATCATTGTTCCATTCTTTATTTGGCGACAGCCTTATTGGCTGCTGACGATTGCACTGGCGGGTATTTACATCATATTAGCTAACGGCATAAACTTGCAGACCGGTACAACAGGATTAACAAATTTTTCTGGGGCCGCTTTTTTTGGAACGGGCGCTTATACAGTCGGATTATTATCGGTTCACTTCAATACGCCGGCCTGGCTGACTGTTCCTGCCGCTATTTTTGCAGCGATGCTGGTGGGCTTCATTCTGTTCATTCCCGTGATTAAGGTTAAGGGAAATTACTTGGCACTGGTTACGATCGCTTTTGGACTGATGTTTAATATTATGCTGAATAACACGTCGGCTGTCGGTGGGCCGAACGGAATCAGTAACATTAAGTCCATTATTATCGGCCCGGTTGATTTTACAAGTATGTGGCAAGTCGGTTCGTTTATGTTTAATCAGTATGCCAATTATTATTGGCTGATTATAATAATCACGGTGCTGTGCCTCTTATTCGTCAGGTTCATTTGTAATTCGCCGGTCGGTCTGATATTGAACTATATACGTGATGATGAGTGGTCTTCTAAGTCGCAAGGCGTTAATATTACTTTTTGGAAATTCGTCGCTTTTTCGTGCGGGAATGCGCTGCTTGGTTTGGGTGGCGCGCTTTATGCTTATTTGATCGGCTATATCGCTCCCGATGTTTTCGGCTTTCAAACGTCGTTGCTACTGCTTAGTATGGTGATTCTGGGTGGCATGGACAGCATAGCCGGCGTCACGCTTGCGGCTTTTATGATGGAGATTATCACTGAAAAATTACGTGTCATTCAAGATTATCGTTTTTTGATTTTCGGGCTGTTGGTCATTATTATGATTATATTCCGAAGAGAAGGGCTAATTCCGGCCGGAGTGAGATCCTATTTCCCTAAGTTTAAAAAATCGATGGCGAGGAAACAATCCAAGCAGTCAGCTTCCTGAGGATCAAAACAAGCTCGTTTATGGTCATATCGTTTGCTTTTAAATCGGAGTGCCGGAACTATAGCTCCGATCTTTTTTAATTTTACAGGATGGGAATGATCGGACGATGTATGCGCCAACGATGCACTTATGCCTGCAACAATTGCAAAAAGGAGCAATCTCCCCTCTGGAACTCGTCGAGCGACTGTATCGTGAGATTGAGATAAAAGATCGTCAGATTCAAGCCTGGGTTCGGCTGACCAAAGAGCCTGCTTTACGTCGGGCGCAAGAATTGACGCGAAATAGACGCCGCTATCGCCACTTGCCGTTATACGGCATTCCTTATGGCGCAAAGGATTTATTTTATACCCAAAACATCAAAACCTGTGCGGGTTGTAAAGTATATGAACATTTTATTCCGGACATGAATGCGACGGTGATTCAACGACTTGAAGAAGCAGGGGCTATTTTAATCGGGAAAACGACAATGACAGAACTGGCGACACAATGCTGCCCGCCAAAGACTAGAAATCCGTGGAATCTAAGTCACACACCGGGCGGGTCCAGTTCCGGATCGGCGGCCGCCGTTGCTGCTGATATGGCCTTTTTTCCCTGGGAACGCAAACACGCGGTTCGCTGCTAAGGCCGGCGGCATATAATGGACTGACCTCCATGAAAGCCTCATTTGGCCGAATCAGCAGATATGGTGTCATTCCCTGCAGCATGACTTTAGATCATGTCGGGGCGATAACACATTCCGTAGCGGATCTTGTGACCGTTTATAATATCATTTCCGGCAGCGATGCCCAGGATATCACAACGAAGCGAATCCCGCAGATGAATTTAAGCGTAAGAAAATCGACTGCTTATAAAATCGGCATTCTAACCGGCCCTTTTTTTAATCAGACGGCTTCAGTCATTGTCCGGAAAATAGGCGACGCGCTGGCCGAATTTGCAAAAATGCGGTTTACCTTAAAAAACGTACAAATGCCTACCTGTGCCGAGACCATTGTTCAGGCGCATGACACCATTGAGCATGCCGACTTCGCCGCGTTTAATGAGCAAACATACCGTGATCATCCCTCTTTATATAGTAGCGGTTTGCGCAAGTTAATGGATCATTATTTGAAGATAAAAGCCGTGGATTATATTCAGGCGCAGAAATCCAGAATACGATTGATGCGCGTATTGAATGATCTATTTAAAGAAAAAGACGTAGATGTCCTGGTCTGTCCCACTACGCCGACGTTGGCCCCAAATGGTGTCGAACAAACTGGTTCCCCTTTGTATAATATTCCTTTTACGAATGCCGGCGTGCCGGCACTGACTATTCCAGTCGGTTTTGATGAAGAAACCGGATTGCCGGTCGGCATGCAGCTGATTTCCCCCCTTTACGAGGAACAAAAAGCCATTGATGTCGCCTATATGTTTCAACTTGTAACCCATTGGCACCGGCGCAGACCGGCCTGTTTGAGTTAATCTGAGGTTGAATGATCCTGCTGCGTAAATGATTCTTTAGCTCTGATTAAGAAAAACCGGCAGAATGGTCGGTAACCATAATGGATGAAAAAAGAGCCGGCCGGCGGATGCGGCCTTAACGATATCGGCAGATGATTACAGAAAACGTAAAGGAAAGTACTGCAAATCTTTAAAAACAATTGCTGCTTGCCATGCTAAACTAGTCATAATAGCGATCTATTCATTGGGAGGTTCAGATGAACCGATTGACATTTGTCTGTTTAACCCTTGTTTTGCTTCTGTCTCCTTTTCAATGGGGCCTATTTTTTGATGCCAATCTCATCCTTTGGGAAGGCATTATTTTTCTCCTGTTTATAGCGAATCTTATCTGGTACATCGTGAAAGCCCCTGAAGTGTTGATCAGTAACCGTGCTTATTTTCTCGTCTTTCTTTTGCCGCTGATGTATGCTTTTTCTGCCCGGGTAGCAATCAATCCGGCGGGAAATGCGTCTACCCTGATTCGATTCTTGATGTATTCCTGCTTTTTCCTGATGCTCATCTGGACCAAAGCCACCTTGCGAAAGAATCAACCATTTTATGATGTTTTTCATGCTTTGGGTTTGCTGTTTCTGCTTTTTTCCGCGGCCGATTCTTATGGACTGATTCATTTGAGCCACTCAATGGTCGGCTGCATTCCGGGGCGATTGTGCGGACCGGTTCGCTATCCGAATACTTTTGGCGCTATCGTGGGTGCCTATTGGTTTTTACTTTTTGCTGCTTTAATTTATCGAAAAAAAGTGAACGGGTTGGATGGATTCCTGGTGATCTTGTTAATCGGCTATGGCTTGGTTTTATTACGTACCGTTTCGCGCGGTTCCTATATCTTTTTTGCGGTGACCTTGGGCCTGGCTGTTTTGCTGATGCATCGAAAATGGAAGAAACTTGGCGCGGTTTTTCTCCTCGCTTTGCTTCTGATTGGCGGTTTCACTTTGCTCCATCATGACTTTCTAAGCGGAATCAGTTTAATTGCCGATACTCAAAAGAGCCGTCTGTTCGATGGGGGGACGGCCGTGACGCGCATTGATTTTTACAGACAGGCCATAGCGATGAGCCGACAATCGCCGCTATTCGGATTTGGCGGAAATAGTTGGCCCGTCTATTATCCTGAGCACGCTAACCAAGGACTGGGTCTGGATCAGGTACATAATGGTTATCTTGATTTTCTGATTGAAATCGGCTGGGTCGGCTTAATCGTTTTTGTGTCAGTGCTAGGTTGGCTTGTTTTTCTCATTTCTCGGTCGAAAACCGCGTCGCCAATCAAAATTGGCGCTCTTTTGGCATTGGCCATGCTATTCGGTCACGCGATGGTCGATTACGACCTGTCATACGGAACAATCTGGCTGCTCATTTTCTGGTTGATTGCGACAGGATTGGATGTAAAAGGTGAAACCGGATGGAAAAAGTAAAAGGATAGCCTGTCGGGACCGCTTCCGGTATCATGAGAAAGTCATGTTGTGTTGGCGCTGGCAGATCGGATCATACATTATCTTTTCCTCAATAATAATATGCGAAAGAGCCGTAATTCATCTCTGTAGAATATATGCGTCAGAACGGCGATTGCCGAATAATAGATGATTATTCCTTCTATATCGTTACAATAAAGCACACAGATTGTATAAATAGCGAGGAAGGTCGCCAAGTAAAGTATATTTCTCGGCGAGATATGGATACTTTTAAAATCGTGCGCGGAACCTAAAAACCAGGTATAAAATGATGCTGTCGTGATCAGGGCAATTGAGCGATAGTCGTGAAACAGGGAAACGGTAATGAAAATAGCGGACACTGATAATGCGAGCAGTGTAACGACTGTCTCTTATACACATCTCCGAGCCCACGAGACCCTAAGACATCTC
>UQRJ01000203.1 GCA_900543345.1 uncultured Sporolactobacillus sp.
GCGTCAGATGTGTATAAGAGACAGATATAATCCATAACTTGACTCCTAATCTATTTTATCTTTTTTCATATCGTGGCTTGGAAAGGATAAAATATTTATTTTGAAGAAAGAAGAAATAAAGATGGAAAAGCATTTTATGTTGCAACTGAACGCTCGTTGATCCGCTGACCAATAAGAAAAAACGTGCCTCTGTTGTTTATCATACCAATACAGCACGGGCAAAAAGACAAGCTGTATTGATTTCAAAGTAGCAAGGTTTATTTCAGAGTCAATCAATGAAAACGTTCTTTGACTTGAAAGAATCTTGGTTTAATGTTGGGCGAACGACTGTAAAGCCTCAAACTGTGAAACGTGAGGAACTTGTAATTAATGGACGAAAAATGCTGTTCCACATAGTTTCCGCCATATTCACATTTCTGTTCTGCGCAATGACCCAACTGTGCCACTTAAAGAAGTTCAATCTCGTGTCGGTCATGTTCTGGAAGAAACGACAAATGGTTACACTCATTTAATGAGTGCTTCACAAGAAAAATCAGTTGAAGCAATAAGTCGCTTCATCGAGCACATGGGTATAAGCGGGTGGGTATAAGCGAAAATTTGGCTAGTTTGGCTTAAAAATGACTTTTGCCCCAAAACAGAAGAAATAAAAATGATAGGCTCGTGAAGCCTTGTTATTAAAGGAGTTATAAGAATGGCTAATATTCAATGGTATCCGGGCCATATGGCCAAAGCCAAGCGGCAGATGATTGAAAAACTGAAACTGGTCGATGTCGTCATCGAATTGGCCGATTGCCGCATTCCGCTGTCCTCTCGCAATCCGCTGGCCGATGAGATAGCCGCGGGTAAACCGAGATTGCTGGTCCTCAATAAAATGGATATGGCGGATCCGGCGTCGACCGTTATGTGGAAACAGTACTATGAGGCGCAGGGGGTGCCGGTGCACTTGGTAAACAGCCGAACCGGTGCGGGAACCGGTTCGATTGCCGCGAGTGTTCACCGGTTGACGATGCCGCGGCGGGAAAAGATGACGGCGAAAGGCTTCCGCCCGCATGCCGACCGAGCACTGATCATGGGAATTCCCAATGTCGGTAAATCGACGCTGATCAATCGGCTGGCGGGAAAGAAAATCGCGAAGATCGGCGACCGTCCCGGCGTGACGACCGCTCAGCAATGGATCAAGGTCGGTAAAACGATGGAATTGCTCGATACACCCGGCATCCTGTGGCCGAAATTTGATAACCGTGACGTTGGTTTAAAATTGGCGGCAACGGGGGCGATTAAAGAGGTGCTTGTCGATTTTCAGGATATCGCCTTTTTCCTTCTGGGTATTATGATGAAACGTTACCCGGAATCGCTATCTGAAAGGTATGGACTGACTGATCTGGCGGAAGTGCGGGCCGGTAAATCGGAGCGAGATGCGATTACTCAGTTGTTGATTGCGATCGGGAAAAGACGCGGTTGCCTGGTCGCCGGCGGGCAAGTCGACTGCGATCGTACGGCGGAGCTTATCGTTCGTGATTATCGCACCCGGAAACTCGGCGACCTGACACTCGAACTTCCGCCGAACTATAAATGAAGACGGGCAAGCGGCCGATATAGTGGATGAGGAGAGAAGACGATGCGTCGTCGTTCGATTACGGAAATAAAAGAACAATTATCTACGGCGGAGACACTGCCGGATGATGTACGGGAACTTTTGCAGAAAGATACGCGTGTCGGCGTCAGGCGGTTATTGGAAGTCTGGCAAAGGCGGCGGAAAAGGCAACAAAGAGCGATTGAACAATTTCGCCGGCTAAATGTTTTTGAAGAAAAGCTGCGGGCCGAGGGTTACACTGCCGTTGCCGGCATTGACGAAGCGGGCCGCGGCCCGCTTGCCGGGCCGGTGATCGCGGCTGCCGTCATGCTTGATCCACAGGTCATGATTCCCGGGTTAAACGATTCCAAACAGCTGACGGCGGCCAGAAGGCGATTGCTGTTCGGCCGGATCAAGACATATGCCGAAGCGTTCGGCGTCGGTATTGTCCAAGCGCAAGAGATAGATCGAATGAATATTTATCAGGCGGCGAGAAAAGCGATGACACTTGCGGTTAGGCGGATGGACCGGTTACCTGATTATCTGCTTATCGATGCGATGAGGCTGGACGTCCCGATGCCGCAACAATCGTTGATCAAGGGAGATGCCCGCAGTAATTCCGTTGCGGCGGCCTCCATTGTGGCCAAAGTAACACGCGATCACATCATGGAAGAGCTGGATCGGCGCTATCCGGGTTACGGATTTGCCGCAAATAAAGGCTATGGCACCAGGCAGCACCTGGAAGCCCTGCGCCGCCTCGGGCCCTGTCCGGAACATCGGATGACCTTTGCCCCTCTGAAATCCTGAATATCGATAGCGGAAGGCGATTCTGTGAACTTTCAATCCTATGCAATCAGTCAGAGCCAGATGATCGGCACATATGCACCGGAACAAATTCTTAAGGGGAAAGTTCTTGATATTCTTCCCGATCGCACGGCACTGGTCCGCCTCGGCAGGCGGAACGTGATTGCTCAAGTTACCGCTTTGCAACCACCGCTTAAAGTCGGCCGCGATTATTTTTTTCAAATTGAAGGCCGTTTGTCGTCCGGCCCGCTGCTGGCGAGACCGATCGGCAGGCGGGTCGGCGACCGGCAAACCGTTACGTCCGGCACGACAGGCGACATTCTTACTGCGCTGAAATTAAGCGACGATCCGATCAACGAACGGCTTGTCCGCACGTTTCTCGATCACGGCGAGCCATTGTCGGAACAGGCCGTTCGTTCCGCACGACAGTTGGTTGCGGGGCGCAGCGATACCGACACGGCATTCCGAGCGGTCGGCTGGATGATCAATCGCCATCTTCCGCTCACTCCCGCGATTTTTCGAATCGTTGCCGATCATTTGCAGGCCGCTCCGCTTGCCGATCAGCTGAACCGCCTCGGCCAATTACTGAAACAATTTTCTCAATCGGATTCTCCGTCTTCGGAAAAAAGTTTGAATCAGCTTTTGACACAAATGAAACAAATTTCTGGACGCCCCGGACTTACGATGATCGCCGGACTGCTCGGTCCGGCCAAGACGGCGGATGTCCTTAACCGGCTGATTAAACAGTACGCGCCGCAGGTCTCGGCTCCGCGCGAAGCGTTATTGAAGTACGCGGCCGGGCCAATGTCGCCGGCGGATACGGCCGGGCTGCTCGAACATCTGGATGTCCGGATGGATGCCGCTGCGTTCACTGAAACACTTCAAAGTGCCCTTGCCGCCGCCCTGCCGGCCGAACTGGCAAAAGGGCAGACGATCGGATTGCTGCCGAATCTGCTCATGGCTTTGGGAATAGAAAATGAAGCCATGCTGAAAAACGGACTGGGGCGTCCGGACGGCCCAGCCGCGACCAATACGTTGAAAGAGGAGCTGCTTGGCGTTGCCGGTGATCCCCAGGCTTCTGAGGCGATCCGGCAGGCGGCCCGGCAGGCTGTGCAGAGCATTACCGCGCAGCAACTGCAGATGCTTTCCGTCGATCCGGCGGTTGCGCAGTTTTCTATGCAGATCCCCCTGCCTTTTAACAAGCAAACCACGCCGCTGTCACTGTACTGGGAAGGGAAGCGTAACCGGCAGGGAATGATCGATCCCGGGTCGTGTACCATTCTTTTTTACCTTGACCTGCCTCACCTGCATCGGACATTAATCGGTGCCCGGATTGAAAATCACCGCATTTCACTCACGATTCAGAACGACAGCCCGATACTGCCGGATCTGATTGAACACTTCCGCGGTGATTTGAGCGAGCGCCTTGAGGCGTTAGATTATCGTTTGCTTTCGATTACCCGTTCCGAAAAAATCGATAAACGGCTGCTAAAAAAAGTGGAACAGCCACTGCCGGAAACGAATTATCGTATGGATGTGAGAATATGAGCCAACGAAAAAAAGCCGTCGCTCTGAATTACCGAAAAGGTCAGGATCAGGCACCGCGGGTCGTGGCTAAAGGAGAAGGATTGATTGCCAAGCGGATTATCGAAACGGCGAAAGCACATCACATTCCTGTTCAGGAAGATGCCGATCTTGTTTCGATGCTGTCGAAACTTGACTTGAATCAACTGATTCCCCCGGAGTTATTCGGAGCGGTTGCCGAAATTCTTGCGTTTATTTATCGAATGGATCGACAATCGCAGCAGCATTGACCGCTTATCGCTTTGCCCCACTTTACGATTATTTTTCCCCTGATGGAATGTCGAGAATGATTCATTTCTGTTCCCTATTATTCATACAGTGAAGTAGATCTGTTAATTTGAACAAAATGTGATTTTCCTGTGACAAATCAGTGGACATTTTGTAAGAGGGTCCGCTATACTGAAAAAGTAAAGGCTTTCAATTTTTTAATAATTCAATGATTGGAAGAAGGGAACAGAATGAATATTCACGAATACCAGGCGAAACAGCTGCTGAAGCAATACGGCGTCTCCGTACCTCGCGGCTTTGTTGCCTTTACGCCGGGGGAAGCGTTTGAGGCAGCAAAAAAACTGGATTCGGACGTATTTGTTGTGAAGGCACAAATTCACGCCGGCGGGCGTGGAAAAGCCGGCGGGGTCAAACTGGCTAAGTCTCCCGATGAAGTGAAGAAGATTGCGAGCGAACTACTGGGAAAAGTATTGGTAACGCGTCAGACCGGTCCCGAAGGCAAAGAAGTTAAACGGTTATGGATTGAGGAAGGCAGCCGGATTGCCAAAGAGTATTATCTTGGCATGGTACTGGATCGGAAGTTGTCCAAAGTAACCGTTATCGCTTCTTCGGAGGGCGGCATGGAAATTGAGGAAGTGGCGGCCACATCTCCGGAAAAAATTGTCAGAGAATCGGTTGATCCGCTGATCGGCCTGGCTCCGTTTCAGGCCAGACGCATCGCCTTCGCTATCGGCATTCCCGGCCAATTCGTCAATAAGGCGGTCAAATTGATGCTCGGTCTGTATCGGGCGTTTATTGAAAAAGACTGCTCAATCGCCGAAATCAATCCGCTTGTTGTGACCGAAGCCGGCGGCGTGGCGGCTCTTGACGCCAAATTAAACTTTGACGATAACGGCTTGTACCGTCATCAGGATGTCCGTGACTTGCGCGATCTCGACGAGGAAGATGAAAAAGAGATTGAGGCGTCGAAATACGGATTGAATTATATTGCCCTTGAAGGCAACATCGGCTGTATGGTCAATGGTGCCGGTTTGGCGATGGCGACGATGGATATTATTAAGTCGTTTCACGGTGCGCCGGCCAACTTCCTCGATGTCGGCGGCGGTGCCAGCAAGGAGAAAGTCGAAGCGGCATTCAGATTGATTCTTTCCGATCCGCACGTGCGCGGCATTCTCGTCAATATCTTCGGCGGTATCCAGAAATGCGACGTCATTGCCGAAGGGATCGTGGCGGCAACGAAGAATCTCGGTTTATCGGTACCGCTGGTCGTCCGATTGGAAGGGACCAATGTTGAGCGCGGCAAAGCCATCCTGCGTCGCTCGGGATTGGCTATCACATCGGCGCAGTCGCTGGCCGAAGCCGCACAGAAAATTGTCATGCTGGTTGATCAAGCGGCGGGAGGTGTCGCAAAGTGAGCATCCTGATTCATAAGGATACGAAGGTGATTGTCCAAGGCATCACGGGCTCTCAGGGGCTATTTCATACCCGGCTGATGCAAGAATACGGAACAAAAATTGCTGTCTCTTATACACATCTCCGAGCCCACGAGACCCTAAGACATCTC